>NZ_VRVH01000126.1:0-12778 GCF_008040095.1 Methylobacterium sp. WL6
GCGCAGGTCCGCGCAGGCCCCGCGCAGGCCCGGACCGCCGCGGCCGGTGACGATGTCCTCGCGGGTGACGCCGTGGCTGCGGAACACGTCGGCCGGCAGGTAGACTTGGCCCGCCCGCGCGTGCCACGGCATCGCCCGCAGCAGGCCGGTGATGCCGTAGGCGACGCCGGCATGACCGGCGGCGGCCGCCCCGCCCGGCTCGGTGCCGTCGCACAGGATCAGGCTCGCCAGCCGGAACAGGGCCGAGGCGGTCTCGCCGCAATAGCCTTCCAGGTCGTTCAGCCGGGGCATCGGGTCGTCGTAGAGGTCGAAGACGCGGGCGTCGATCAGATCGACGAAGGGCTGGCGCCCGAGGCGGCGCGCGACGATCACGTCGAGGAGCGCGGCGGCGACGGGATTGGCCTTCACGTCGCCGCGGGCCTCGCCCTGGAGCGCGTCGCGCCACCATTGCAGGCGGATCTCGCCGGCCATCGGGTTCGAGGCGGCCTCGCGCACCCGCGCGACCGTCAGGCTGAAGGCGTAAAGCGCGAACAGGTGCGGGCGGAAGGCCTGCGGCGCGAACAGCGTGGCGAAGTAGCGGTCGGGGTCGCCCGCGCGGACGAGGTCCTCGCAGTGGCGGAAGGCGAAGGCGAGGCCGCCTTTACCCTCTGCTTGGCTGTCCACCTGCCCCGGCTCTGCGCTCACGCGACCGCGATCAGGGCCGCCGCCACCTTGCGGTTCTCCGCCACCAGGATGTTGTACGTGCGCGCCGCCGCGCCCGTCTGCATCACGTCGAGACCGATCCGGTTGTCCTTGAGCCATGCCCGAAGATCGGGTGGCAGCGGCACGATGTCGAGGCCCGTGCCGACGAGCAGCAGCTCGATCTCCGCCGATTCCGCCTGGACCGGGCGCAACGCGGTGCGGTCGATCGCCCTCCCCTCGGTCGTGGCCCAGGCGCGGATGCCCGACGGCAGCGCCAGGATCGAGCCGCGGTGCGACATCTCGCCGAAGCGGAAGCCGCCGTTGCCGTAGGCGTCGATCAGGTGGCGCCCGGGCAGGAAGCCGTCGAGCTCGGCCATGCGCTGTGCGTCCCCCGTCTCTCGGCCCTACTCCGCGGCCTGCGGCAGCCGCCCGCGGGCGGCCTGGGCCTTGGTGCCCGAGAGCATCAGCCCGAGATAGATCAGCGCCGGCGTCGAGACGAAGATCGCCGAGTAGGTGCAGATCACCACGCCGCAGAGCATCACCACCGCGAACCCGCGGATTGCCTCGCCGCCGAACAGCACCAGCGCCAGCAGCGACAGGAAGGCCGAGATCGAGGTCATCACGGTGCGCGACATCGTCGAGTTGATCGAGAGGTTGAGCAGCTCGTCGGTGGGAATCGTCTTGTAGCGGCGCATCAGCTCGCGGGTCCGGTCGAACACCACCACGGTCTCGTTCAGCGAGTAGCCGACGATGGTGAGGATCGCCGCGATCGAGGTCATGTTGAACTCGATCCGGGTGACGATGAACACGCCCATGGTCAGCACGATGTCGTGGAGCGTGCCGACGATGGCGCCGAGCGCCAGCTCGCGCTCGAAGCGGAACCACAGGTAGAGCAGCACCGCGACGACCGAGAGCACGACGCCGAGCGTGCCCGACTGCACCAGCTCGCCCGAGACGCGGGGGCCGACGGTCTCGGTGCGGCGGAACTCGTAATCCTTGTCGAAGGCGCCGTGCGCCTTGTTCATCACCGCCGTCTGGCCCTGCTCGCCGGGCTGAAGCGGCAGGCGCACCAGCACGGTGCCCTGGTTGCCGAGCTCCTGCACCTCGGGCTCGCCGAAGCCGAAGCCGGCGGCCGTGTGGCGGATCTCGCCGACGTCGGCGGTGCCCGACTTCGCCTGCAGCTCGACCAGCGTGCCGCCCTTGAAGTCGATGCCGTAGTTCAGGCCGACGGTGAGGAACAGCACCACGGTCACGACCGACAGGATCGCCGAGAGCGGGAAGCTCAGGCGGCGGAAGCGCATGAAGTCGAAGTGCGACTCGTCGGGCCAGAGGCGAAGCAGGCGCATTCTTTTGGGACCTTGCGATCGGGAAGCGGCCTCCCGAAACGGGCGACGTTCAGAACGGAAGGGCTTTGGGCCGGAAGGACTTGTACCACACGGCGATCATCATCCGCGTCAGCGTCACCGCGGTGATGACGGTGGTGAGGATGCCGAGGATGAACACGACCGCGAAACCCTTCACCGGGCCGGAGCCGAGGAAGAACAGGATCAGCGCGGCGATCGCCATGGTCGAGTTCGAGTCGATGATGGTGGCGAAGGCCCGGTCGAAGCCCGCCTGCAGCGCCGAGACCAGAGAGCGCCCGGCGCGGTGCTCCTCGCGCATGCGCTCGTAGATCAGCACGTTGGAATCCACCGCCGTGCCGATGGTGAGCACGATGCCGGCGATGCCGGGCAGCGTCATGGTGGCTTCCAGCACCGACATCAGGCCGAGGATGAGCCCGACGTGGACGATGAGGGCGATGTTCGCGATGAAGCCGAAGGTGCCGTAGGTCAGGAACATGAAGCCGACGACGAGGAGCCCGGCGACGCCGGTGGCGATCTTGCCGGCGCGGATCGAGTCGCTGCCCAGCCCCGGCCCGACGACGCGGCGCTCGACCACGGTGAACTTCGCCGGCAGCGCGCCGGCCCGCAGCAGGATCGACAGGTCGTTGGCCTGCTGCACTGAGAAGTTCCCGGTGATCTGACCGGAGCCGCCGGTGATCGCGGTGCGGATCACCGGGGCAGAGACCACCTCGTTGTCGAGCACGATCGCCATGCGGCGGCCGACGTTCTCCGAGGTCGCCTGGCCGAAGCGCTGGGCGCCCTTGAGGTTGAACTTGAAGCTCACCATCGGCTCGTGGGTCTGCTGGTCGAAGGCCGGCTGCGCGTCGGTCAGGTCGCCGCCGTCGGCCATCACCCGGCGCTCCACCGCCACCTTGGCGCCGCGCTCGTCGCGCGAGGGCAGCATGTCAACGTCGCCGGCCGGGTTGTCGGAGATCATCCGGAACTCGAGCTTGGCGGTCTTGCCCAGGAGCGCCTCGAGGCGCTCCGGGTCCTGCAGGCCGGGGACCTGGATCAGGATGCGGTCGGCGCCCTGCTGCTGGATCGACGGCTCCAGCGTCCCGGTCGAGTCGAGGCGGCGGCGGATGACCTCGATACCCTGCGTCACGGCGCGCCGCGTGCGCTCGTTGATGCCGGCATCGGTGAGCGCGAGGCGGATCAGGCCGTCGGGCTGCTCGGTGATGTCGAGCGTCCGCCCGCCGGTCTGGCCGACGAGCGGGTTCGAGATCGGCTGCGCCAGCTCCTGCAGCTTGGGCATCACCTTGGCGCGGGCGGCCGCGTCCGCGATGCGGACCTGGACGCCGCGTTGGAGGATGCCGATGCCGCCGTCGGCCCGCACGCTCTCGCGCTGGAGCACGCCGCGGACCTCGTCGCGCAGGGCCTTGGCCTGGGAGGCGACGAGCTCGGTCTGGTCGACCTCCAGCAGCAGCTGCGAGCCGCCCTGCAGGTCGAGTCCGAGCACGATCGCGCGGGTCGGCACGATCCAGGCGGGGAACCAGCCCGGCAGCGCGGCCATGAAGCCCTTGCGCTGCTCGGGCGAGAAGAAGCTCGGCACCGCGAGGCTGAGGCCGATCAGGATCGCGACGAGCGTCACGACGATTTTGGTACGGGAAAAGCGCAGCATCCGCCGACTCTGTTTTCTGCAGTCCTGCCGAGGGCTTGCCCCGGCATCCTGATCCGGCGGGTCCGGAGCCGTTCCCGATCGCGTCGCGATGGGAGCCGGTTCCGGGCACTTGCCGTCCCACGCGCTCTCGGGCCGAACCGGCCCCGACTTCGGCGGAGAGCGCCCTAGGCGGCCTTGACCGGCCCACCCTTGACGCGGACCTCGGAGATCATGGTGCGCACCACCTTGACCCGGACGTTCGGCGCGATCTCCACCTCGATCTCGGTGGCGTCGTCCAGCACCTTCACCACCCGGCCGACGAGGCCGCCGTTGGTGACGATCGTGTCGTCGCGGCGGACGTTCTTGACCAGGGCCTGATGCTCCTTGACCCGCTTCTGCTGGGGCCGCAGGATCAGGAAGTACATGATCACGAAGATGAGGACGAAGGGAACCACCTGCAAGGCGATCTCGGCTCCGCCGGCAGCAGTGCCGGCCCCTTGCGCGAAGGCGGGGGTGATCAAGCGCGTCTCCTCATGTGACGTCGGGCCCGTGCGCGCCTATCGGAAGCGTCGCCGGGCCTGTCTGAAAGCGCGCGGACTATAGCCAGGGGCGTTCCGAAAGCAACGCCGGGCGGCGCGCGCCCCTCATATCGCCCGGACGAGGAGCAGCACCGCCGCCACCGTCATGACGAGCAGCGTGACGAGGATGCCGCCGCCGCGGCAGGCGAACTGGCGCGGCGAGTTGACCGGCGCGAACATGCCGACCGGATGCAGCAGGCGCGCGATCAGGAGCAGCCAGAGCAGCGTCAGCACGATCCAGTGCCGGGTCCCGCCCGCTTCGAGCAGGGCGATCAGGCCGAGCGTCAGCGGCACGTATTCCGAGAAGTTGCCGTGCGAGCGGATGCGACGCTGCAATCCGTCCCGGCCGCCATCCCCGACGAGGACGTTGCCGCTGACCCGGGCCCCCACCACCCAGCCGGACAGGCCGATGTAGATCAAGGCGAACAGGGCGGCGAAGAGGGCGGTGGTGGCGGGGAAGATCAAGGCGGGTCTCCGGCGTTGCGATGCGCCGACCAACGCGAGCGGGCTCCGGACGTTGCAGGCCGTGTCGCAGCTCGTGTTGCGAGTCGTGCCGAGCGCGCGTAGGCCCGTGCGGTCCTCGAAGAGCCATCCGAACCGATCCGCCATGACGCAAGCGACCACCCTCGAGACCCTGATGCCGCTGCTGGAGCGCATCGCCACGGCGCTGGAGCGGGCCGCCCCGCCCGCGCGACCGGTGACGGACATCACCTCCGCCGACGCCTTCCTGTGGGGGCCCGAGCGCCGGCTGATCCCGGTGAGCACCGTCAACCGCGTCGAGATGGGCCTGCTCACCGGCATCGACCGGGCGCGCGACACCCTGGCCGAGAATACTGAGCGCTTCGCGCGCGGGCTGCCGGCCAACAACGCGCTGCTCTGGGGCGCGCGCGGCATGGGCAAGTCGTCGCTCGTGAAGGCGGTGCATGCCGAGATCAACGCGCGCCGCGCGGCCGGCGCCCTGCCGATGAAGCTCGTGGAGATCCACCGCGAGGACATCGAGGCGCTGCCCGACCTGATGGCGACGCTCCGCTCCGACCCGCATCGCTGGGTGGTGTTCTGCGACGACCTCTCGTTCGATGGCGACGACACTTCGTACAAGTCGCTGAAGACGGCGCTCGACGGCGGCATTGAGGGACGGCCGGGCAACGTGCTGTTCTACGCCACCTCGAACCGCCGGCACCTGCTCGCCCGCGAGATGGTGGAGAACGAGCGCTCCACCGCGATCAACCCCGGCGAGGCGGTGGAGGAGAAGGTCTCGCTCTCGGACCGGTTCGGCCTGTGGCTCGGGTTCCACAAGTGCAGCCAGGACGAGTACCTGGCGATGATCCGCGCCTATGCCGAGCGCCACGCCCTTCCGGTCGAGCCCGACGCGCTCCGGGCCGAGGCGCTGGAATGGGCGACCACCCGCGGCTCGCGTTCCGGCCGCACCGCCTTCCAGTTCATCCAGGATCTGGCCGGGCGGCTCGGCCGGACCCTCGACTGATCGAAATCCCGTCGGCCGATCGGTTGCGGGCGCGTTGTCGACGCCGCAGGCGCATTTCTCGACGCCGCAGGCGCTTGCCTTGCGTCCGCTACGCCCGAGCTTGCACCTCGAGCGATCCGCCTCCCGGCGGACGAGCAGGCGGGACGGGGCTGACATCATGGGACTCTTCGACGCGATCCGATCCGCGCTCGCCCGCGCGGAAGCCCGCATCGACGCGATCGGCGGCGACGGCCTGCCGATGTCCTTCGCCAAGATCTATCCCGGCGGCCTGCCGGCCTTCCTTGATGCCCTGCGCGCGGCGGGCCACGGCTCGGCCGTCGCCTCGTGGCTCGGATCCGAGGCGAACGTCGCCCTCCCCGCGGGCGCCTACGCCGCCCTGCTCTCGCCCGAGGCGCTGACGCGCTTCGCCGCCGACCTCGGCATCCCGGAAGCGCGCGTGCCGACGGCGCTCGCCGAGTTCCTGCCCGGGGCGGTCGACCGCCAGAGCCGGGACGGGACGCTCGCGCCGCAGCGGCAATTCTCGACGCAGGTGGCCTGACGCCGGCTGGCGGCTAGAGTGATGCGCGGATCACGGCGAGGAACCCAGCGATGAGCCTGTTCGATACCCTCAAGTCGGCGCTCGGCGGCAGCCTGGGCCAGGCCGCCGTCGAGGCCCTTCCCGGCATCGTCGAGCGGGTGCTGCCGGGCGGGCTTCAGGGGCTGCTGAACCAGCTCCGGAATTCGGGCTACGCCGCGCAGGTGAATTCCTGGCTTGGCCGCGGCCCGAACGCGCCGATCACCACCGAGGACCTGCGCAAGGTCCTGGACAACGAGCAGGTCCGGCAGATCGCCGACAAGCTCGGGATCCCGACCGACCAGGTCCTCGCGGTCCTGGCGAAGGTGCTGCCCGCGGCGGTCGACCAGCACAGCCCCGACGGGACGCTGCGCACGCCCGGCACCTGACGACGCGCCGAAACGCGAAAGGGCGGCCCTCGCGGACCGCCCTCGATCGTGGGTCTCGGGAAATCGCTCAGTTGCTGGCGAGCTGCGACATCGGGTCGATCGGCGCGCCGCTCTTGCGGATCTCGAAGTGCAGCTGGGGCGAGGTGACGTTGCCCGACGCGCCCGACTTGGCGATCGTCTGGCCGCGCTTCACCTTCTCGCCGGGCTTCACGTCGAGCTCGCCGTTATGGGCGTAGGCCGACACGTACCCGTTCGAGTGCCGCACCAGCACGAGCTTGCCGTAGCCCTTCACGTCCGAGCCGGCATAGGCGACGGTGCCGTCCTCGGCGGCCTTCACCGCGGTGCCCTCGGGCACCGCGATGTTGATGCCTTCGTTGCCCGAGGAGCCGTAGCCGGAGATCACCCGGCCCTTGGCGGGCCAGCGGAAGGTCTGGTCCGGCGCGGCCGGGGCGCTGGGGGCCGCGGCGGCGACCGAGCCGGTGCTGGCGGGCTCGACCTTCGCCACGGCGGCGGTCTTGACCGGCTCCGGCTTGGCGGCGGCGACCTTCTCGGCCGCGACCTTCTCCGAGGCCGCCTTCTCCGAAGCGGCCTTGGCGGCCTTCGCCTCGGCGACCTTCTTCGCCGCGTCCTTGGCGGCGTCGGCCTTGGCGGCGTCGACCTTGGCCTGCTTGGCCTCCGCCTCAACCTTGCGCGTCGCCTCGGCCTTGGTGTCGGGCTTCGTATCGGCCTTGGCGACCTGGCCGGGGCGCACGTGATGCTTCTTGGCGTCGGCCTCCTTGGCGGCGACGTCCTTGCGGGCCTTCTCCTCGGCGCGCTTGTCGGCGAGCTTCCTGGCCTCGGCCTCCTTCTGGGCCTCCTTGGCGGCTTCCTTGGCCGCCTCCTTGGCCGCCTCCTTGCGCTTGGCCTCCGCCTTCGTGTCGTCCTGGCGCTTGGCCTCGGCGGCCTTGATCCGCTCCGAGGGGGCGGCGGGAACGGCCCGCGCCGTCATCGGGGCGGCTGCCGGGTTCATGCCCGAGGCGCTGTAGACCGGGATGATCAGCTGGCGGCCGGGCGTCACCTGGCCGGCGCTGGTCAGGCCGTTGGCCGACAGGATCGCCGAGGCCGGCACGCCGAAGCGGGTCGACATCTGGTTGAGGCTGTCGTTCGGGGCGACGGTGATGGTGGTGCCCCCTTGCGCGTTCCAGCCGGGCGTGCCGGTGGAGGCGACGCGGGTGGTCTGCGCCATCGGCTGGGTCGGCACGCGGGCCGCCACCGGGCCGGGCCGGGGCGAGATCGCCGTCGGCGCGCCGAGCGCCTCGGACTGGATCCGGCCGGTGCGGATCGGCGGCGCCGACGGCATGTCCGGCAGGCTGCCCGTCGCCGCCGGCTCGCTCGCCATGTTCGACGCGAACGGGTTGGTGAAGGGGCTGTCGAGACGCGATGCGTCCGACGAGCAGGCGGCGGCACCGCTGCCGATAACTCCGATGAGAGCGAAGCGCGACAGCGTCTTCATCCTCCGACCAGTCCCGCGAACCCGCATCGACGCACCCGTTTGCCTGACGCAACTTGATGAGCCCATGAAAGCCGGATTCAGGTTAAACAACCGTTCCCGTTCACCACGTTCACGGCCGCGCGAGCACCATTTCGCTCTCGGGATCGCTGCTTAGGAATGCTTACCGCAGGCGGAGCGGCGAGCACGATTGGTTAAAGCGCGGCGGCTCGTCCGGGCACCAGCGGCGCGAGGCGCAGGCGCGGTCCCGGCTCGACGACGAGGCCCTGCCCGCCATGCGTGGCCGCCATCAGCCCGCCCTCCGATCCGGCGACGAAGCGGCCGCCGGGCTTCAGCGCCGCGGCCCAGGATGCGGGCGGCTCCGCGACCGCACCGTGGACCAGGATGCGGTCGTAGCCGCCCCCCGCGGTGTCGGCGAGGCCGTTTCCCTGGAGCACGCGGGCGCGCCCTGCGAGGTTCGCGCTCGCCTGCCCGGCCAGCGTCGCGTAGCGCTCCAGGCTCGTCACCGCGCCGGCGCCGAGTTGCAGCAGCAGCGCCGTGACGTAGCCGGACCCGGTGCCGATCTCGAGGATCCGCATTCCGGGCTCGACCTTCAGCAGCGTCAGCATCGTCGCCACCGTGCTCGGTGCGGTCATCGCCGCGCCGCAGGGCAGCGGCAGGGAAAGGTCGCGCCGGGCGAGGTGGCGATACGCGGCGGGGGCGAACGCGGCGCGCGGCACCTGCTCCATCGCCCGCAGCACCGCCGTGTCGCGGGTGCCGCGCCCGCGCAGGGCCAGCACGAAGGCGGCGTTCTCGATCGCCCCGCCGAGGCCGGCATGGCCGCTCAAGCTCGCGCCGGCCTGGTCGTCGATCGCGTCCTCGTCGCTTCCGGTCATGGCGGCAGGTCGCCGATCCAGGCGAGGATGTGCGCCGCCAGCGCGTCCGGCGCCTCGAGCGGCAGCATGTGGCCGGCATCCGCGACCACCGCCATCGTCGCGCCGGGGATGCCGTCGCGCAGCTCCTCCGATTCCGCGATGCTGCGCAGGCGGTCCCGGCCCGCCGCGATCACCAGCGTCGGGCAGCCGAGCGCACCGAGCCGATCCGCATCGCCGACCCGCTCGAGCCGGGATTGGCGCAGGAAGGCCTCGCGCCCGAGGCGCTGCCCCATCGCCCGGATGCGCTCGATCAGGGCCGCGTCCCCGGCCCGGTCCGGATGCACCGAGGCGGCCGCCGCCGCCCGGCTCAGGCCGCCGAAGTGGCCGGCCTCGACGCCCTCGATGGCGAGGCGCTTGGCGACCGCCTGCTTGCGCGAGTCGGATCGCGACGAGGTCGCGATCAGCACCAGCCCGCGCACCCGCTCCGGCGCGAGCCGCGCCGCCTCGCGGGCGACGTAGCCGCCCATCGAGAACCCGACGAGCACGAAGCGCGCCGGCGCCTCGGCGAGCAGCCGCTGCGCCATCGCCAGGATCGTGTCGTCGTGGGCGAGGCTCGCATGGTGGATCGGGCCTGCGGGCGCCAGCGCCTCGGCCATGTCGTCCCACAGGCTGGCATCGGCCATGTATCCGGGGATCAGGACGAGGCTCATCGGGCGAGTCTCCGGTTCGGGATGCGGTCGCCCCCGAGAGGATGTCCGCTTTCGGCCCCGTCGTTGCGGAGCGCCGCAGGCGAGCCCGGAATTCAGAACCGCCGCGGCTGCGGGATCCGCCTACTCCGCGAAGGCCTGGGCGAAGCGCGTCAGCGTCGGCTCGTCGGTGAGGTCGAGGCGCAGCGGCGTCACCGAGATGCGCTTCTCGGCGATCGCCTTCAGGTCGGAGCCGTTGCCCGGCTCGAACCGGGCCTTGGCGAAGGCGAGCCAGAAATACGGATTGCCGCGCCCGTCGGTGCGCGCGTCGATGGCGAGCAGCGCCTGGTTGCGCTGCCCCTGCGCCGCCACGGCGATGCCGGCGACCTCCTCCGGCTCGCAATCGGGGAAGTTGACGTTGATCACGATGCCCGGCTCGATGCCGGTCTCGAGGATCTTCTTCACCACGATCGGCCCGTGATGGGCGGCGCATTGCCATTTCAGGTTGCCGCGGCCGCCGATCCCGTAGGCCTGCGACATCGCGATCGAGCGCACGTTGAGGATCGTGCCCTCCATCGCGGCGGCGATGGTGCCGGAATAGGTCACGTCCTCGGCGACGTTCTGGCCGCGGTTGACCCCCGACAGCACGAGGTCCGGGCCGTGGTCGGCCAGGATGTGGCGCACGCCGAGGATGACGCAATCGGAGGGCGTGCCCTTCACCGCGAAGCGCTTCTCCGCGATGTGGCGCAGGCGCAGGGGGTCGTTCAGCGACAGCGAGTGCGAGACGCCGGATTGGTCGGTCTCGGGCGCCACCACCCAGACGTCGTCGGAGAGCGTCCGGGCGATGCCCTCCAGCGTCTCCAGGCCCGGCGCGTGGATGCCGTCGTCGTTGGTGACGAGAATGCGCATTACGGACGTGGTCCTTCGATCCGGTTGAGGCCGCCCATGTAGGGCGCGAGCACGGACGGGATCGTGACGCTGCCGTCCGGGTTCTGGTAGTTCTCCATCACCGCGATCAGTGCACGGCCGACCGCGACGCCCGAGCCGTTCAGGGTATGCACGAAGGCGGGCTTGCCGTCCTTACGGTACCGGGCATTCATCCGTCGCGCCTGAAAATCGCCGCAGACCGAGCAGGACGAGATCTCGCGGAAGGTCTTCTGGCCCGGCATCCAAACCTCGATGTCGCAGGTCTTCTGGCTGGCGAAGCCCATGTCGCCGGTGCACAGGGTCATCGTGCGGAACGGCAGGTCGAGCTTCTTCAAGACCGTCTCGGCGCAGGCCAGCATGCGCTCGTGCTCGTCCGCCGACTTCTCCGGCGCGGTGATCGAGACCAGCTCGACCTTGTTGAACTGGTGCTGCCGCAGCATCCCGCGGGTGTCGCGCCCGGCCGCCCCGGCCTCCGCACGGAAGCAGGGGGTCAGGGCCGTAAAGCGGAGCGGCAGCTCGTCCTCGGCGAGGATGGATTCGCGGACGAGGTTGGTGAGCGGGACTTCGGCTGTGGGGATGAGCCAACGCTGCGCAGCAGCTTCTGCAAGCGGTTTCATCCGATCAAAATATTGCCGCTGCAGTTCTGAAAATTCAGAGGAAGCTTCGATCGAGACGGATTTTTGCGTGACGGATGCTTTTGATGCCTCGGTATACAAAATCGACCGATAATTTATAGAAGCATCCAGAAATTCTGGATCTGAATTGAATACCTTCATCATAAAATCAGCGGCAGTACCAAGCGGGGTAGCTGTAGAAAATTGGTCATCGGCAAACTTCGGCAACTGCGCCGTGCCGAACATTGCCTCGTTGCGCACCAGGATCGGCGGCGCGACCTCGAGATAGCCGTGCTCCTGCGTGTGAAGATCGAGCATGAACTGCCCGAGCGCCCGCTCCAGCCGGGCGATCTGGCCCTTGAGCACGACGAAGCGCGAGCCGGAGATCTTGGTCGCGGTCTCGAAATCCATCAGGCCCAAGGTCTCGCCGAGCTCGAAATGCTGGCGGCCCTCGGTGAGCTTTTCACGCGCGGACGCGAAGCGCCGGTATTCGACGTTGCCGTGCTCGTCGGCGCCCTCGGGCACGTCGGCCTTGGGCCGGTTCGGGATCGCGGCGAGCCGGTCGTCGAGGGCCTTGGCGGCCTCGGACTGCGCCGTCTCCAGAGCAGGTGCGGCCTCCTTGAGGCCGGCGACCTCGTCCATCAGCGCGGCGGCGCGGGCTTCGTCCTTCGCCTTCTTGGCGGCGCCGATTTCCTTGGCCCGCGCGTTGCGGCGCTCCTGGTTCTCCTGCGCCGCCGACACGGCCGCCTTGCGGGCGTCGTCCAGCGCGATCAGCTCGCCCGAAAGTGGGCTGAGGCCGCGACGGGAAAGGTCGCGGTCGAAGGCTTCCGGGTTGTCCCGGATGGCGCGGATGTCGTGCATGGGCTGGCTCGGGTCGTGCGGACGGGCACGCTTTGCAGCATCGGTCCGCGCGCGACAAGGCTGCGGCGGGCGATGGCGGGCACGCGCGTCCGCCGTGGACACCGCCCGGCCCGCTTCCGGTCAGGGCATCGAGATGATGCGTCTCGTGACGCCCTCCGCCGAAATCTTTCCCGTCAGCCCGGGGCGCCGAAGGCGAGCCTCGAATCAAGAACCGCAGGTCGGAATTCGGCTTGGCACCCTCGGCGGCTCTGGATCCCGGACCCTGTCGGCGGGAGCCGGCGCTTCGCAACCCCGGCGGTCAGGCCGCCAGACGCCGGCGCTCCGGGGCGTCCTGGGCATCCGACGCGGCTTCGGTCTCCGCGGCGAGGCGCACCCGCTCCTGCTCCTCGCGAAAACTCGCCAGGATCGCTTCGGGCAGCGCGTCGAGGATGGCGCCGACCGGGTCGGTGCGCGGCTCCCGCTCGGGGACGATGTCGGCCTCGGGCGACGCCACGTCCGTAAAGCGCCGGTCGCCGATGCGGTCGCGAGGGTCGAGCGCGATGCGGTCCAAAGCCGTCGGCTCGGGAATGTCGTCGGCCGCGAGCCTGAGCGTGGCCGCCTCCTGCGCCGCGCGCCATTCCGCGGCAGCCTCGTCGGCCTCGCGGCGGGCGGCCTCGCGCGCCAGGGCCTCCTCGGCGATGG
>NZ_VRVH01000127.1:0-12750 GCF_008040095.1 Methylobacterium sp. WL6
CGCATCGGCCGCCGCGCCGGCGCGTCCGGCCGCGGCCCGGTGACGATCGCCTCGGACGGGCGCGTGTCGGGCGTGAGCGGCTCGGGAGCGCGATCCGCGCGGGGTTCGGCCTCGTCGAGGATCGCCGCGTCGAGGGGCGGGACGGAAGCGAGCGCGCCGCCCGGGCCGGACACGGTCGGCGCGAGCACGATCGGCATGGCGAAGTCGGGTCGGAACGCCGCCTGGGCCTGCGTCTCGAGGCCCGGGAAGGGGTCGAGCCCGGCTTCGGCGAGCGGCTCGGCCATCGCCTCGGGGCGCAGGGCCGGATCGCGCTGCTGCCCGCGCTGGATGTGGCGCTCGATCACCACGTCGTTCGGGCCGCCGACGAGCAGCAGATGCTCGACGTTGTCGCGCCGCAGCAGGATCAGCTGGCGCTGCCGGTCGAGCTCGTACACGTCGACGATCCCGAGGCGCGGCTGGCGCCCGCGCTGACCGCCGCGCTTCGCGTCGGCGAGACCGCCGCCGCCGAGCCGGCGCACAACCAGCACGATCACCGTCAGCACCGCGAAGATCACGGCGAAGATGGTGACGTACTGCACGACCGGAGAGCCGTCAGACCCGAACACGGACTGCAACCATTGCACGGACGATACTCTCGTTCTTCACGGGCCCGGGAGGGCCCTACGCAAAACCGCCCCGTCAGTATCACGGCCGGCCCGCCGCCGGGCAATCATCGTTAAGTCTTCGTTAACAGCTTCGCTGCGGCGCCCGGCCGCGGAAACCTTAACCCGGCGTTAACCAAGCGGGCGGCAGATTTTGCCGGGCGGCCGGAGACCGGGCCGCGCGAATCCGGAGCCCCCTCGTGGCCGTCACCGACATGCCGCTCCTGGGAATGCTCCGGACCAAGATGCAGTGGCATCAGGCGCGCCAGAAGCTCCTGGCCGAGAACGTCGCCAACGCCGACATGCCCGGCTTCCGCCCGCGCGACCTGGCGCAGCCGAGCTTCGACCGGTCGACCGGCCTCGCCGCCTCGACCGGGAGCGCGATGACGCTGACCAGCGTCGGGCACATCGCCGCCTCGGGCGACACCGGCGTCGGCGCCGATCCGCGCCGCGTCACCGAGTTCGAGATCCGCCCGAGCGGCAACGGCGTCAACCTCGAGGACGAGATGATGAAGTCCGGCGACAACCAGTCGGACTACCAGCTCGCCGCGTCGATGTACCAGAAGAGCCTCGATGTCCTGAAGATCGCCATCGGCAAGAAGTGATCGCGAGCCGAGACATGATCGGGGAGGCTTGAGCCATGGATTTCACGAAGTCGCTCTCGATCGCCGCCGCCGGCCTGAAGGCCCAGTCCGGCCGGATGCGGATCATCGCCGAGAACATCGCCAACGCGGATTCGGCGCCGCAGACGCCGACCGGCGAGCCGTACCGGCGCAAGATCCCGACCTTCAAGAGCCATGTCGACCGCGAGACCGGCGCCAACCTCGTGGAGGCGGGACGCGTCCGCCGCGACATGACCGCGTTCCGGACCAAGTACGATCCCGGCAACCCGGCCGCCGACGCGAAGGGCGAGGTGCGGATGCCCAACGTCAACGGCCTGATCGAGAACATGGACATGCGCGAGGCCCAGCGCTCCTACGAGGCGAACCTCAACATGGTCACCACCACGCGCAGGATGATCTCCCGCACCCTCGAAATCCTGAAGTAGGCGAAGGCGGGACACGATCATGGCCAGCAGCAACTTCGCGGCCGGCGCCTACGCCGCCGTCCAGAACGTCGGCAGCTTCAAGGGGCCGCCGAAGATCCAGCCGACGCAAGGGGCGGGCAACGACTTCACTCAGCTGCTCGGCCAGGCGCTCGACGGCGTCGGCGATGCCGGCCGCAAGGCCGACGCGCAGGGCCTGGCGGTGGCCGCCGGCAAGGCCAACGTCGTCGACGTGGTCACGGCGGTGGCCGAGAGCGAGACCGCCCTGCAGACCATGGTGGCGGTGCGCGACCGGATGATCTCGGCCTACGAGGAGATCATGCGGATGCAGATCTAGCGCGTCTTCTCCCGCCCCCGGCAGGCCACCGGATTCACGCATCCGACGGTGCCGAAAGGCGCCCGACGACAACGCCCCCGTCATCCCGGGGCTGCGAAGCAGGGCCCGGGATCCGGAAGCCGCCGCGGCGGCAAGCTCGGGCACCGCCGGCGGCTCTGGATCCCGGGTTCGCCGAAGGCGCCCGGGAAAGGCGGCGGCCGAGTCTCGAGGTGCTTCGGAGATGCCTGAACCTGGTCGCCCGTCGCGGGGACTTGGAATTTCGTCAGCAATCGGACCTCGGACACATGACCGGCCTCGCCATCCTCGACGTCGCGCGCGACGGCATCTTCGTCTTCCTCAAGGTCGCCGGGCCGCTGATGCTCGTGGCGCTCGCCGTCGGGCTCGTGGTCTCGCTGGTCCAGGCGCTGACGCAGATCCAGGAGCAGACCCTGATCTACGTGCCAAAGATCGTCTCGGTCTTCGCCGCCCTCCTGCTGATGCTGCCGTTCATGGGCGACGCGCTCGCCGGCTACATGACCCGCATCGCCGCGCGCATCGCCGCCGGCCAGTGAGACGGGGCGGGCGGCCGGCTGCTATGACGCGCCATGAACCTGCTCCTGCCCGGGATCGCGGCGGCCTACCTGCTGACCTTCGCCCGCGTCGGCACGCTGATCATGCTGATGCCGGGCATCGGCGAGCAGTCGGTCTCGCCGCGCATCCGGCTGTCCTTCGCCCTGCTGGTCTCGCTGCTGCTGTTCCCGATGGTGAGGCCGCTGCTGGCGGTGGGCCCCGACGCGATCGGCGCGCCCCGGCTGATCGGCCTGCTGTTCTCGGAGACGCTGGTCGGGCTGGTGATCGGGCTGACCGTGCGGATGATCCTCGCCGCGCTCCAGACCGCGGGCCTGATCGTCTCGCAGCAGCTCGGCCTGTCCTACGCCATGACCGTCGACCCGGCGCAGGGCGGCCAGCAGCCGGCGCTCGGCAACTTCCTGTCGCTGCTCGGCATCACGCTGATCCTCGCGGCCGACCTGCACCACGTGGCGCTCGACGCGATCTCGCGGAGCTACGCGGTGCTGCCGCCGCAGGCGGTGCCGGCCTTCGGCGATGCGGCGACGCTGGCGCTGAAGGCGGTCGGCCGCGGGTTCACCCTCGGCGTCCAGATCGCCTCGCCGTTCATCGCCTTCGGCATCCTGTTCAACCTCGGCCTCGGGGTGCTGTCGCGGCTGATGCCGCAGCTGCAGGTGTTCTTCGTCGCGGTGCCGGCCTCGGTGCTGATCGGCATGCTGATCCTGTTCGGCTCGCTCGGCGTGATGATGACCGTGTTCCTGGACGACCTCGGCCGCTACCTGCTCGAGTTCGCCGGGCGGTGACCACGACGACGCACAGCCGCCGCGGCCCCGGCCAGGTCGGGAGCCGTTGACCCATGGCCGAGGGGACCGAGCAGGAAGACAAGACCGAGGAGCCGACCCAGCGCCGGCTCGATCAGGCGATCGAGCAGGGCAACGTCGCGACCAGCGCCGAGATCAACACCTTCGCGATCCTGGCCGCCTTCACCCTGGCGCTGATGATCGCCGGGCCGGGCATCGCCCGCGGCCTGCTCGCCGAGATGCGCGGCTTCCTGATGAACGCCCACGCGGTCCCCGACGACCCGCACGCCATGGCGGGGATCGCCGGCCGCACCCTGACGATCTGGTTACAGGCGCTCGCGGTCCCGGTCGGGCTCGTCGCGGTGGCGGGGCTGGCCGCCGGCCTGCTGCAGCACCCCCTGGTCTTCACCACCGAGACGCTCGGGCCGAAGTTCGAGCGGATCTCGCCGATGGCCGGCGCCAAGCGCATCCTCGGGCTCGAGGCGCTGTTCCAGTTCGGCAAGGGGCTCGCCAAGATGGCGGTCGTCGGGGTGGTGGTCGGCACCGTGCTGTGGCGCGACCGCGACCGGCTCGAGGTGTTCGCCCGCCTCGATCCGGCAGCCTGCCTCAGCGCGATCCTCGGCATCAGCGTCAAGCTGCTCGGCGGCGTGCTCGCCATCCATCTCGTGATCACGATGGCCGACGCCCTTTACCAGCGCTACCGCTGGCGCCAGCGCCTGCGCATGTCCAAGGAGGAGATGAAGCAGGAGATGAAGGAATCGGACGGCAATCCCGAGGTGAAGGGCCGGATGAAGCAGATCCGGATGCAGCGGGTGAAGAAGCGGATGATGGCCGCCGTGCCGACCGCCACGGTGATCATCACCAACCCGACCCACTACGCGGTGGCCCTGCGCTACGAGGCCGGCATGGGCGCGCCGGTCTGCGTCGCCAAGGGCGTCGACTCCCTGGCCTTCCGCATCCGCGAGCTGGCCAAGGCGCACGACGTGCCGGTGCTGGAGAACCCGCCGCTCGCCCGCGCGCTGCACGCCACCGTGGACATCGACGAGGCGATCCCGGCCGAGCACTACAAGGCGGTCGCCGAGGTGATCGGCTTCGTGATGCGCCTGCGCCGCCGGGCCGCCTGACGGGTCCGTACGCACGGTTTGTCCACCTTCCTCCGTCAGGCTTCGCCGCGACCGACCGGAAGACAGCCCTTGCCGATCGGCGGCGTGAAGGCATAACCGGTCCTTCGTTTCTGGATTCAAGGCCCGATGGCGGATCTGAGTGGACCCACGCCCGCGGTTTCGGGCTCGATCGACCGGTCGGAACGGCCCGGGCGGGTCGGATTGCTGCTCGTCCTCGCCGGGCTGCTGGTCGGGGCGGCGATCGGCCTGTCGTTCGTGGCCAACGAGCAGGCGCAGTCGCTGATCATCTGGCTGCTGGCGCTGCTGGCCATGGCCGGCGTGTTCTTCCTGTTCGCGATGGCGATCGGCGCGATCCAGCTCAGCGGGCAGGGCGGACGCGACGACATCACCAAGGCGATCGTCGACGCCGCCCCCGAGGCGACCGTCGTGGTCGAGGAGGGCGGCCGGCTGATCTACGCCAACGAGGCCTATCTCCACGTCGCGGGCGGCGACAGCTTCTCGACGCTGCGTCCGGTCGAGCGGATCTTCGTCGGCTCGCCGGAGGTGTCGGAGGCGATCTACCGCCTGTCCCAGGGCGCCCGCGACGGGCGCAGCCACGCCGAGGAGGTGCGGATGTCGCCGCCGCCGGCGGCGAGCGCCAGGGGGCGCGACTTCGCCTGGTACCGCATCCAGGTCCGCCCGCTTCCGCGGCCGGGACGGGCCGCCTCGCTGTGGACGGTCAGCGACATCACCGCCGAGCGCGAGCGCCAGGAGAACGTCTTCCAGGAGCTCCAGCACGCGATCGACTACCTCGACCACGCGCCCGCCGGCTTCCTTTCGATCGATCCGACCGGGGCGATCGTCTACATGAACGCGACGCTCGCCGCCTGGCTCGGCTACGACCTCGCGGTCGTCGGCCCCGGCGGCCCGCACCTCTCCGAGATCGCGCCCGCCGCCGACGCGCTGATCCAGAATGCCGGGCTCCCCGGCGAGGTCCGCACCGACCGGTTCGACCTCGACCTGCGCCGCCGCAACGGCCACCCGATGCCGGCGCGGCTGTATCACCGCGTCGCCTTCGGCAAGGACGGCAAGCCCGGCGCGTCGCGGACCTTCGTCATCAACCGCTCGGCCGGGGCCGAGAGCGACGAGCCGCAGCGCGCCGCCGAGGTGCGGCTCGCGCGCTTCCTCAACAACTCGCCGATCGCGATCGCGACGCTGGACCGCTCCGGCCGGATCGCGCGGGCGAACGCCTCGTTCGCGCGCCTGTTCGGCACCCTGCCGCGGCACGCGGTGGCCGATTCGGCCGCCGGCGCCGAGGAGCCGAACGTCGCCGAATCGGTGGTCGAGCGCGACCGCCCGGCGCTCGATGCAGCGCTCGCCAAGGCGGCGAGCGGGCTCTCCGAGATCGAGCCGATCGAGGTGATGCTGATGGGCAATGCCAACCGCTCGGCGCGGGTCTGGCTCAGCCCCGCCGGCGGGGAGGGCGCTCCGGGCCAGGAGCCGGAGGAGGCCGATCGCGAGCCGCTGATCCTCTACGCCCTCGACACCACGGCCCAGCGCCAGCTCGAGCAGCAGATCGCCCAGACCCAGAAGATGGACACCGTCGGCCAGCTCGCCGGCGGCATCGCGCACGACTTCAACAACGTCCTCCAGGCGATCATCGGCTACTCGGACCTGCTGCTCGCGAGCCACAAGCCGACCGATCCGGCCTTCCAGGACATCATGCAGATCAAGCAGAACGCCAACCGGGCGGCGGGCCTCGTGCGCCAGCTCCTGGCGTTCTCCCGCCGCCAGACGCTGCGCCCCGAGGTGATGAACGTCGGGGAGGCGCTTTCGGAGCTGACGCTGCTGCTGAAGCGCCTGCTCGGCGAGCGGGTCGGGCTCGACCTCAAGCACGGGCGCGACATCTGGCCGGTGAAGGCCGACGTGAACCAGTTCGAGCAGGTGATCGTGAACCTCGCGGTCAACGCCCGCGCCGCCGGCTCCGAAAACGCCCCCGCGAAAACCCTCGGCCGATCATACCGGGCAGGGGGTGATCCTGCTCGTGGAGGACGAGGATCCGGTCCGCGCCGTCAACAGCCGCGCGCTGTCGGCCCGCGGCTACACCGTGCTCGAGGCCGCCTCCGGCATCGACGCGCTGCACATCGTGCGCGAGGGCGGCCACCAGATCGACCTCGTCGTCTCGGACGTGGTGATGCCGGAGATGGACGGCCCGACCCTGCTGCGCGAGATCCGCAAGCACCTGCCGGAGCTCAAGGTGATCTTCGTCTCCGGCTATGCCGAGGACGCCTTCCGCAAGAACCTGCCGGAAGGCGAGACCTTCAACTTCCTGCCCAAGCCCTTCAGCCTGAAGCAGCTCGTCGAGACGGTGAAGGCGACGATGGCCGAGCCGTGAGGCGGCGGGCAGGCGCGGAAAAGGCTCCTCGGCGAGCCGATTCCGCCCTTGCTCGATGAGAACAAAACGGGTACATCAAATGCAGGTTCCAGCGCATTGAGATGCGCGCCCAACCCCTGCATAAGGATGCCGCACGATGGCTCAGGCCGCACTGAAAGTGGTGGAAACCCCCGGCATGGTGGACAAGGACAAGGCGAAGGCGATCGACGCCGCGCTGTCCCAGATCGAGCGGGCCTTCGGCAAGGGCTCGATCATGCGGCTCGGCAAAAACGACAAGGTGGCGGAGGTCGAGACCGTCTCCACCGGGTCGCTCGGCCTCGACATCGCGCTCGGCGTCGGCGGCCTGCCGCGCGGCCGCGTCATCGAGATCTACGGGCCGGAATCGTCGGGCAAGACCACGCTCGCGCTCCACACCATCGCCGAGGCCCAGAAGAAGGGCGGCGTCTGCGCCTTCGTCGACGCCGAGCACGCCCTCGACCCGGTCTACGCGCGCAAGCTCGGCGTCCAGCTCGACGACCTGCTGATCTCGCAGCCCGACACCGGCGAGCAGGCGCTCGAGATCACCGATACGCTGGTGCGCTCCGGCGCGATCGACGTGCTGGTGGTCGATTCGGTGGCGGCGCTGACGCCGCGCGCAGAGATCGAGGGCGAGATGGGCGACAGCCAGCCCGGCCTCCAGGCCCGCCTGATGAGCCAGGCGCTGCGCAAGCTCACCGGCTCGATCTCGCGCTCGAAGTGCATGGTGATCTTCATCAATCAGATCCGGATGAAGATCGGCGTGATGTACGGCAGCCCGGAGACGACCACGGGCGGCAACGCGCTGAAGTTCTACGCATCGGTCCGTCTCGACATCCGCCGCATCTCGACCCTCAAGGACCGGGACGAGGCGATCGGCAACCAGGTCCGCGTCAAGGTCGTGAAGAACAAGGTCGCGCCGCCGTTCAAGCAGGTCGAGTTCGACATCATGTTCGGCGAGGGCGTGTCGAAGGTCGGCGAGCTGATCGATCTCGGCGTCAAGGCCGGCATCGTCGAGAAGTCCGGCGCCTGGTTCTCCTACAACAGCCAGCGGCTCGGCCAGGGCCGCGAGAACTCCAAGGGGTTCCTGCGCGACAACCCCGAGATCGCGGGCAAGATCGAGACGTCGATCCGGCAGAATTCGGGGCTCGTCGCCGAGAAGATCCTGGAGAACGCCAAGCCGACCGAGGACGAGCTCGACGAGGGCGAGGCGTAGTCCGCACCGCCCCTCCGAAGCGGCACACCGAAACGAAGAAGCGCGCCGGCCCGGGAGGGCGGCGCGCTTCTTCGTTATGAAGCCCCGAATGGGGAATGCCGGACGGGCCGACGCCTCGGCTCAGACGTCGCGACCGCTCACGCCGAAAAGCCGGCCGGCTCGAACAGGAAGTCGTCGATCGTCGGGATGCTCACGGAGAGCCCGGCATAGGCGGGCTTCGACAGGCGCCACGGCCGCTCGGCCCGGGCGCGGATCGCCTCCGAGGGACGCAGGCGGCGCAGCGAGCCTTCCGGCTCGACCTCCTCGACGGTGAGGAAGCCGTAGACCTGCAGCCGGGACGCGATCAGCTTGGTCTCGCGGTCGCCCGCCGCCACCGTGAGCGTCCCCGTGGCATAGACCGCATCCATCAGCGCGCGCTGCTCGGACCGGCGCCGGGCCTGGCCCTCGCGGACGCCGCCCTCGTACGGCAGAGGCCGGCCCGCGGCGGCGATCCGCCGGAAGGGGACGACGTTCTCGGCCGCACTCGAAACGCTACCCATACGCATCACCCTGACCGTCGCCACATCGCATGGTCGGGTGCGCATCGCGCCGTCCCGACGAAGCGGACAATTCGACGAATCGCTTTAATCTTCCGTGAGCGCTGTCGGAGCGGGCTGTGCCCGACCTGCCCCGATCCGGCACGGTGCGCCGCGCTGACGAGGCCGCCCACCCGACGAGCAAGTGCCGGCCTCGCGCGGGCGATGGGAGGTCGACGTGATCAGGGAACGCGTCCCGATGGGCGCGGAGGTGGTCGCCGCGGGCCCGAGCGCGGCTGGAATAGCCGCCGCCAAGGTAACGCCCCGACCGGTCTGCACGGGCCCGACGGCACGAGCCGCGGCCTCGCCGTACGCAGACCACGACATTCGAACGTTCGCCGGGCGCGTGAACCGGCACGGAGACCCGGAGGCGGATCGCGTCGGGCAACCGTCCCGCACAAAACCTTAACCTCTCGTCGGATGCGAGATAATCGGCCGGAAACCATTGACCCCCCGGGCGATGGAGGCTAGAAGCGCGCCACTTCGAACGGCCCGGGGGCTGCTGACGAGGCTGAGCATCACGCTCATCCGTTCGTCGACGACGCGCCGATCCACCGTCGAAGGCTCACATCGCCTGACGTTCTCGTCAGATCAGTAGGTACGAGCGCGCCTGCCTTAACAGGGGTGCTCCTCTGCCGACAGCGCGCCAAGGGTCCTCACCGACCCCTGGCGCATATTCGTTTTGCGGATCTTCTTCGGGAGGTTCGTGGGCGGCTCCGCAGGGAGCCACGTTACGTCGCACGGGATCGCGCTTCGTCGCGATCCGGAGGAAGAGGGCACAGGATGCCGACGATCAACCAGCTGATCGCGCAGCCGCGGAAGATCCAGCGGAGCCGCAACAAGGTGCCGGCGCTCAACGCCTGCCCGCAGAAGCGCGGCGTCTGCACCCGCGTCTACACGACGACCCCGAAGAAGCCGAACTCGGCGCTCCGCAAGGTCGCCAAGGTCCGCCTCACCAACGGCTTCGAGGTGATCGGCTACATCCCGGGTGAAGGCCACAACCTTCAGGAGCACTCGGTGGTAATGATCCGCGGCGGCCGCGTGAAGGACCTTCCGGGCGTGCGCTACCACATCCTCCGTGGCGTGCTCGACACGCAGGGCGTCAAGAACCGCAAGCAGCGCCGCTCCAAGTACGGCGCCAAGCGCCCGAAGTAAGATCTTTCCGCCCGGACGTTTTGCCCGGGCGGCCGACACGGCATTCCACTGCCTCGTAAGGATGTCGCCGGCCACTCTTCAGGAGTGGCTCAAGGCGGCCTGCGCGAGGTGCTTAGATCCTTATCCCTCGGAAGTTCCGCAATGTCCCGTCGCCATTCTGCCGAGAAGCGTGAGATCATCCCCGATCCGAAGTACGGGGATATCGTCCTCACCAAGTTCATGAATTCGATCATGTACGAGGGCAAGAAGTCCGTCGCCGAGCGGATCGTGTACGGCGCCTTCGAGATCGTCGAGAACCGCGCCCGCGCCAACCCGATCGAGGTGTTCCGCGCCGCCCTTGAGAACGTCGCCCCGATGATCGAGGTGCGCTCCCGGCGCGTCGGCGGCGCGACTTACCAGGTCCCCGTCGAGGTCCGCACCGAGCGCCGGCAGGCGCTGGCGATCCGGTGGCTGATCCAGGCCGCCCGCGGCCGCAACGACCGCACCATGGTCGAGCGCCTCTCGGCCGAGTTCCTCGATGCCGCGAACAATCGCGGCAACGCCGTCAAGAAGCGGGAAGACACGCACCGGATGGCGGAAGCCAACCGCGCCTTCTCGCACTACCGCTGGTAAGCGGCCCGACGCCCCTTTCGGAGAGATCCCGATGCCCCGCACCCACGCGATCGAGGACTACCGCAACTTCGGCATCATGGCCCACATTGATGCCGGCAAGACCACGACCACCGAGCGGATCCTCTACTACACCGGCAAGTCCCATAAGATCGGCGAGGTCCATGAGGGCGCCGCCACCATGGACTGGATGGAGCAGGAGCAGGAGCGCGGCATCACGATCACGTCCGCCGCGACGACGTGCTTCTGGCGCGAGAAGCGCCTGAACATCATCGACACGCCCGGCCACGTCGACTTCACCATCGAGGTGGAGCGCTCGCTCCGCGTGCTCGACGGCGCGGTGTGCGTGCTCGACGGCAACCAGGGCGTCGAGCCACAGACCGAGACCGTCTGGCGCCAAGCTGACAAGTACGACGTCCCGCGCGTCGTGTTCGTGAACAAGATGGACAAGATCGGCGCCGACTTCTTCAAGTGCGTCGCCGACATCATCACCCGCGTCGCCGGCAAGCCGGTGTGCCTGCAGCTGCCGATCGGCGCCGAGAACACCTTCAAGGGCGTGATCGACCTGATCAAGATGAAGGCGATCGTCTGGTCGGGTGAGGCGCTCGGCGCCAACTACGACGAGGAAGAGATCCCGGCCGACCTGAAGGATCAGGCGGTCGAGTACCGCACCAAGATGATCGAGGCCTGCGTCGAGCTCGACGACGAAGCCATGACCGCCTACCTCGACGGCGTCGAGCCGAGCGAGGAGACCCTTCGCAAGCTCGTCCGCCGCGCCGTGCAGCTGCGCGCCTTCCACCCGGTGCTCTGCGGCTCGGCGTTCAAGAACAAGGGCGTTCAGCCGCTGCTCGACGCGGTCGTCGATTACCTGCCGTCTCCCGCCGACCGCGGCGAGATCAAGGGCCTCGACTTCAAGACCGAGGAAGAGATCGTCCGTCACCCGACGGACACCGATCCCTTCTCCATGCTCGCCTTCAAGATCATGGACGATCCCCACGTCGGCACGATCACCTTCTGCCGCGTGTACTCGGGCAAGATCGAGTCGGGCGCCAACGTGCTCAACTCCTCGCGCGACAAGAAGGAGCGCGTCGGCCGCATGCTCCTGATGCACGCCAACAACCGCGAGGACGTCAAGGAAGCCTTCGCCGGCGACATCGTCGCGCTGGCCGGCCTCAAGGACACCCGCACCGGCGACACGCTGTCGGACCCGGTCAAGGTCGTGATCCTCGAGAAGATGGAGTTCCCGGAGCCCGTCATCGAGATCGCGGTCGAGCCGAAGTCGAAGGCCGATCAGGAGAAGCTCGGCATCGCGCTCGCCAAGCTCGCGGCCGAGGATCCGTCCTTCCGCGTCTCTACCGATCAGGAGTCGGGCCAGACCATCCTGCGCGGGATGGGCGAGCTCCACCTCGACATCAAGGTCGACATCCTGCGCCGCACCTACAAGGTCGACGCGAACATCGGCCAGCCGCAGGTGGCGTACCGCGAGAAGCTGACCCGCCGGACCGAGATCGACTACACCCACAAGAAGCAGACCGGCGGCACGGGCCAGTTCGCGCGGGTGAAGTTCGTGGTCGAGCCGAACGAGCCGGGCAAGGGCTTCGAGTTCGCCTCGAAGGTGATCGGCGGCGCGGTGCCCAAGGAGTACATCCCGGGCGTCGAGAAGGGGCTCAACTCGGTCCTCGGCGCCGGCATCCTCGCCGGCTTCCCGGTGGTAGACATCAAGGTCGAGCTGATCGACGGCGCCTACCACGACGTCGACTCCTCGGCGCTGGCCTTCGAGATCGCGTCTCGCGCGGCGCTGCGCGAGGCCCTGCAGAAGGGCGGCTCCGTGCTGCTCGAGCCGGTGATGAAGGTCGAGGTCGTCTCGCCGGAGGAGTATACCGGCTCGGTGATCGGCGATCTCAACTCCCGCCGCGGCCAGATCCAGGGCCAGGACATGCGCGGCAACGCGAACGTCATCAACGCCATGGTGCCGCTCGCCAACATGTTCGGCTACGTGAACCAGCTGCGCTCCTTCTCCCAGGGCCGCGCCAACTTCACGATGCAGTTCGACCACTACGAGGAAGTGCCGCGCGGCGAAGCCGACAAGGTCATCGCCAAGTACGCGTAAGTCTTTCCTCGACATCCCATCCGCGTCGCCGGCCTGACCGCAGGTCCGGCGCGCACCCCTCATCGAACCGGAGGCTACCATGGCCAAAGAGAAGTTTGCCCGCACGAAGCCGCACTGCAACATTGGCACGATCGGTCACGTTGACCACGGCAAGACGTCGCTGACGGCGGCGATCACGAAGGTCCTGGCGGAGTCCGGCGGGG
>NZ_VRVH01000128.1:0-12693 GCF_008040095.1 Methylobacterium sp. WL6
CGCGCCCTGCTCTCGGGCGACCCGGCCCAGAAGGCCCAGGCCGAGAACCGCGCCGCCGACGCGCTGGCCAAGGCCCAGGGCATCCCGACCGACCAGGCCAAGACGCAGATCCAGGACTACGAGAAGCAGTACGACGCCGCCGTCGCCGACGCCAAGCAGAAGGCCAAGGTCGCGGCCGAGGCCGCCCGCAGCGCGGCCACGCAGGGCGCGTTCTACGGCGCCCTCGCGCTGATCCTCGGCGCGCTCGCCGGCTTCCTCGGCGGCCGCTTCGGCGCCGTCAACCCGGCGCTGGCCTACGGCACCACCCGCCGCGCCTGACCCCTCCGGCCCCGGCACGCCGGGGCCGATCTCCCGCCGGTCGGATCGGCCGGTTCCCATGACATCGCACAAGGAGCGTTTTCGATGAGCAGCACCACCGACAAGATCAAGGGCCTGGCCAACGAGGCCGTCGGCAACGTCAAGCAGGGCGTCGGCAACGTCACCGGCAACGACAAGCTCGTCGCCGAGGGCAAGGCGCAGGAGTTGAAGGGCGAAGCCCAGAAGACCGTCGGCGACGCCAAGGACGGCGCCCAGAACCTGGCCGACAAGGTGAAGAGCAAGTTCTGAGCGAAGCCCGCGTCCCGAGGGACGCGCGTCTTGCCGATCCGACGATGCGGGACGGCGGCCGATGCCGTCCCGCACCTTTCCACCCGAACCGACGGATGCCGACCATGAACCGCGACGAATACCGGGGCGCCAAGCGCCACCTCAAGGGCCGCGCCCAATCCACCCTCGGCGGCATCACCGGCGAGGCCGGGCGCCAGGTCCGCGGCGCGGTCGATCAGGTCGCCGGCGGCGCGCAGTACGCCTACGGCCGCGCCCGCGACCGGGCCGAGGACGTGATCGAGGACGGAACCCACCTCGCCCGCGAAGCCCGCCGCCGCGGAGAGAGCCTCATCGACGACGGCAGCCGCTACGCGCGCGACGCACGCCGCCGCGGCGAGACCTATGGCCGCCAGGCCCTCGGCTATGCCGACGAGAACCGCGCCACCACCCTCCTCGCGCTCGCCGCGGTGGCCTTCGCCGCCGGTTGGCTGCTCCGCCCGGCGCGCTGACCGCCAGAGACAGGACAGATTCCATGATCCGCAAGCTCCTCACCGCCTTCATCGTGCCGAAGCTGATCGCCTATGTCGGCCGCCGCTTCGGCGGGGGCGCCGGGCGCCGTCCGCGCTGACCCCTTCCGGGCTCCGAAGCTTCGGCATCCGGCCGTATCCCGCGACGGGACTGACGGCCGGAGTCGAATCCCGCTATACGCATGCATATGCCGGTAATTGCGGGCAGCCGGGCCAGCCGGCCGGGACGCGAGGCGAACGATGGCGAAGGGCATGCGAGCCCGCACCGACGCGACGACCGGCGGCGCCATCGCCCCGCGGAGCCGGTGCAGCAACGCGGCGCTGCGCAGGGCGACCCGAAACATCGGGCAGCTCTACGACGAGGTGCTGGCGCCCGGCGGCCTGCGAACGACCCAGCACAGCCTCCTCGTCACCGTCCGCGCGATGGGAACCCCGACCATGGGGCAGCTCGCCGAGGCGATGGTGATGGACCTGTCCGGCCTCGGCCACACCCTGAAGCCGCTGGCCCGAGACGGCTATCTCCGCCTCGTCCCGGACGCGGCCGACCGCCGCGTCCGCCGCGTGGCGCTGACCGACCTCGGCGCGGCCAAGCTGGAGCAGACGATCCCGCTCTGGCAGGACGCGCAGGCGCGCTTCGAGGCGGCTTTCGGGCAGGCGCGCACCGAGGCCCTGCGCGACATCCTCGGCGCCCTGGCGACGCCAGGGTTTCGCGAGGCTTTTGCGGGCGGCAAGGCGCGCGACGACGCGGGCTGATCCTGCGCCCGCTGCCTGCGCACCGGTTCAGAACAGGGCGACGAGGGCGACCCCGCCGATCATCAGGACGCCGCCGAGGATCCGCCACGGCGTCGCCGGATGCACCGCGAAGCCGACCCAGCCGAAGTGATCGAGCAGGACCGAGGCGACGACGCCGGCCGTCACCAGCAGGCCGAGGAAGGCGCCGGCGCCGATCTGGCGCGCGACGAGCAGCTGCGTGATGACGATGCCGCCGCCGAACACGCCGCCGAACCATCCCCACCACGGGACCGTGGCCAGGTCTTCGGACGACGGCCAGGCGAGCCGGCCGGAGACGAGCCCGACGACGAGAACGGTGGTCGCCGTGCAGATCCCGACGACGAGCCCGGCGGTGAGCGGCTGCGAGAAGCCCTTGGCCAGGGCCGCGTTCTGGCCCGGCTGGATCGCGTTGGCGATGCCCGCGATCAGGACGACGCCGTAGAGGTACCACATGCGAAAAATCCTGGGCCGAAGGGCAACCGACGGAGGGGCAACGGGGCACGGGCGGCCGAGGCGCGATGACGCCGCACCGCTCTGCCAACCGCCCGGCGAGGTTCCTAGATCCGAGGCACCCCGCCCCGCCTGGACATGACCCGCTTGCTCCGAATCGCTCTCCTCGTCTTCGTGATCGTGTTCCTCGCGCCGATCGCGGTGTCGGCGGCCCTGTATTACCTGCGGAACGACATCGCCGACTGGCGCACTGCCGACCGCTCGAGCGCAGGGCTGCTCCTGCCGGCCGCGCAAAACCCCGAGGCCGTGGTGCGGGTGTTCTCGGCCCGCACGGTGAGCTGGCGCGGCATCATCGCGAGCCACAGCTGGATCGTGGTGAAGGGGGCCGGCGACCGCGCCTACAAGCGGTTCGACTACACCGCCTGGGGCATGCCGATCTGGGTCGACCGGTTCGTGCCGGACGGGCGCTGGTTCGGCAGCACGCCGGAGCTGGTCTTCGCCGCCGACGGCGCCGAGGCGGAGCGGATGCTGCCGCGCATCCGCGAGACCATCGCCAACTACCGCTACGCGAAGCTCGGCGACTACCACCTCTGGCCCGGGCCGAACTCGAACACCTTCGTGGCGGCGGTGATGAGCTCCGTCTCGGAGATGCGCGCGAGCCTGCCGGCGACGGCGATCGGCAAGGATTTTCCCTATGACGGCCGCTGGGCCGGCCCGACGCCCTCGGGCACCGGCTTCCGGATCAATCTCGGCGGCTATCTCGGGCTGACGGTCGGCTGGGTCGAGGGCCTCGAGGTCAACATCCTCGGCGCGGTCGCCGGCCTCGACATCCGCCGTCCCGGCCTCAAGCTGCCGGGCCTCGGCCGCCTCGGCGTCTGAAGCCTCGCGCGATTCGACGCGGCGCGCGGAACCGGGTTTCGACCGAGCGCCCGCGCGAAAAGCGGGTCACGACCGGATGGCAGGTTCGGTGGGAAGCAGTAGGAGACTGCGAACTCTCGGGAAATTTGGTCGGAGTGGCAGGATTTGAACCTGCGACCCCCACGTCCCGAACGTGGTGCGCTACCAGACTGCGCTACACTCCGAAGGCCGGCGGCTTCGCCAGCGAGCGGGGGTATAGCCGGCACCCGGGCGGGCCGCAAGCGGCATCTCGCGGAGCAGTGCGTTTCGCGGGCGATCAGCACGGGGGGCGGTCCGGCCAATCCGGCGGCAGGGCGCAGCGGGCGATGGCCGCGCCCGGCGCCCGGATCGCCGCGGCGCCGACCGTGCCGGATCCGGGTTCGAGGTGGTGGAGGCTCCAGGCCTGCGGGTCGTCGCCGGCGATCGCGACGAGGCGCGGCGCCGCCGGCGGCAGGGTCAGGGCGAAGCGGTCCAGCGGCAGCGACAGGCCGGCACCCAGCGCCTTCACCACCGCCTCCTTGCGCGTCCACAGGCCGGTGAAGGCGAGACCGAGCGCCTCCGGTGGCAGGGCCGCCAGCGCCTCGGCTTCCCAGGGCGCGAAGTGCGCGCGGGCGATGCGCAGGACGTCCGGGATCGGGCGGACCGCCTCGACATCGACGCCGATCGCGCCCGTGGGCGAGACCCCGACGAGGGCGCGGGTGCCCGAATGCGACAGGTTGAAGCGCAGGCTCCCGTCCAGCGCGCCGGCCAGCTCCGGCTTGCCGGCCGGCCCCGCCGTAAAGGCGAGCGCGTCGCCCCCCACGCCGAGGGCCGGGGCGAGGATCAGGCGCAGCGCCGCGTGGCTCGCGCGAAAACGGTCGCGGTCCTCCGCACGCAGGAAGCGATCCGCCCGGGCGGCCTCGTCGGGCGAGAGCCGCGCGTCGCAGCGCGCGAGCTGGCCCGCCGACAGGGCGAGATCGATGCTCCACACCCGGATCACCGTGCTGGGTCCGGGTTCGGTGACGACCCAGGCACCGTTCACAAGACATACGCCGAAGCCGGCGACGCGTACTTCCCTCCCCTCTCTGCGGGGGAGGGAGGCCCGCGAAGCGGGTCGGGAGAGGGGAGCGCCGTATCCGGCACTGTCGCTCCCCTCTCCCGACCCTCGCTGACGCGAGGCCCACCCTCCCCCACAAAGGGGGGAGGGAGAAGCGCGCGTGCCTTGCGGCGCGCTATCGTATCGTCGAGGCCGGACGAGCGGGGCGGATCTGCGCGCAATGAGGAGCCTTCGGGAATGAGCGGCGCGGAGGATCCACCGGTGCGGGCGGCCCCGCAAGCCGGAAGCGCCGTCGCGATCGCAAGCTTCGGCATGCGGCTGCCGACCCTGCGGGATCGCGGCACCCGCTACGGCGTGTTCTTCGCCACCTATCTCTACCAGGGGCTGGTCGCCGGGTTCTCGCTGACCGCGCTCGCCAACCATCTCGCGGCGCAGGGCGTGTCGAGCGCCGAGGTCGGCGTCCACTTCGCCATCGCCGGCCTGCCCTGGACGGTGCAGCCGATCCTGTGGGGGCCGCTGGTCGACCGGGCGAGCGGGTTCGCGATGGGGCGGCGCCGGGCCTGGAGCGTGCTCGCGATCCTCGGCTGCCACGCGGCGCTCGCCGGGCTGCTGCTGGTGCCGGACGCCCGCGCGCTCGGCGCTCTGGGGGGCGTCTTCCTCGTGCACAGCACCTTCGCCGCCCTGCTCGACACCGCCTGCGACCGGATGGTGATGGACCATGTCCCGCCGGGCGAGCTCGGGCGGATGAGCGCCTGCACGCGGGCCGGCTTCGTCGCCGGCACCAGCCTCGGCGCCGGCCTGTTCGGCTGGCTGCTCGCCGCCTACGGGTTCGGGTTCAGCACCGCCTGCCTGCTCGCGACCGCCATCCTCGCCGGCCTGCCGATCCTGCTGGTGCGCGAGGCGCCGGGCGACGCCCTGCTCTCGCCGGCGCGGCGGCCGAGCGCGGGGGGCGGGCGGAAGGTCCCGTTCGCGCGGTTCCTGCGCCGGCTGGCCCTGGGCCTGCGCCGGCCGAACGCCCTCCGGCTCGTCGCCCTGTGCTTCTCGGTCGACGGGGCGCTCGCGCTGTTCGAGCTGCCGTTCTCGGTCGATCTCGTCCAGGCGCAGGGCTGGGATGCCGCCGGGCTGTCGCGGCTCCAGGCCGGCCTCGCCTTCGCCGGCGGAACCCTGGGAGCGCTCGGCATTGGCCTGTGGTGCGACCGCGCCGGGCCGTTGCCGGCCCTGCGCACCCTGTTCGCGGCGAGTGCCGCCGCGTTCCTCGCCACCGCGTGCCTGATCGCGGGCGGCTTCGCCGGATCGGCCGGCCCGCTGATCCTCGGCTTCACCAACGTCCTGCCCGGCCTGCTGATCGTCGCCCTGGTGCCGGCGCTGATGCAGGCGAGCCGAGGCCGGGCCGGCGCGGCGACGCAGTTCGAGGTGTTCATGGCGGTGATGAACCTCGGCTCGGTCGCGGGCGGGGCGGCCTCGGGCGCGCTGGCGCCGGTGCTGCCGCTGTCGGGGGTCGCCCTCCTTGCCGGGCTGGTCCTCGTCGGCGCGGCGGCGCTGGTCCGCCGCCCGGACCTGATCCTGCCGCGGCAGCGGCCCGGCGATGCGCGATCGCTGTGAATCGCGACGCTTCGGCCCGGTCTCCAAGTGATCCCGGCCGGGGGGAAATCGGTTAGAAGCCCGATCGCCCCCTGCGGAAGTCTCGAGCCCGATGCCGAAGCCCCAGCCTGCCGCCCCGAAATCGGCCGCCCCGAAATCGGCCCGCGTCGAATCCGTCGCGCCGGAGGCCGACACGCTCACCGCCGAGGCGGCGCGGGCGCGCCACGCCGCGCTCTCCGCCGAGATCGCCGAGGCCGACCGGCTCTACCACCAGGAGGACGCGCCCGAGATCTCGGACGCCGCCTACGACGCCCTGCGCCGGGAACTGGAGACGCTGGAAGCGCAGGTCCCCGACCTTGCCGGCACCGGCATCGCCAGCGCGTCGGTGGGCGCGAAGCCCTCCGAGAAGTTCGCCAAGGTGCGCCATGCGGTGCCGATGCTTTCCCTCGGCAACGCCTTCGCCGACGCGGAGGTCGAGGAGTTCGTCGCCCGCGTGCGCCGCTTCCTCAACCGCCCGGAGGAACCGCTCGCCTTCACGGCCGAGCCGAAGATCGACGGTCTTTCGCTGTCGCTGCGCTACGAGGACGGGCGCCTCGTCACCGCCGCCACCCGCGGCGACGGGGAGACCGGCGAGAACGTCACGGCCAATGCCCGCACGGTCGAGGACATCCCCCAGGCGCTCGCCGGCAGCGGCTGGCCGGCGGTCTGCGAGGTGCGCGGCGAGGTCTACCTCTCGCACGCCGATTTCGCCGCGATCAACGCCCGCCAGGAGGCGGCGGGCAAGCCGCTCTTCGCCAACCCGCGCAACGCCGCCGCCGGCTCGCTGCGCCAGCTCGATCCGTCGATCACCGCCGCGCGGCCGCTGAAGTTCTTCGCCTACGCCTGGGGCGAGGTGGTGCCGCCGTTCGAGGGAACGCAATCGGGGGTGATGGACCGGTTCCGCGCGTGGGGCCTGCCGGTGAACCCGCTGACCGTCACCTGCACGGACGCGGCCGGCATGATCGCGCATTACCGGCGGATCGAGGCCGACCGGCCGACGCTGGGCTACGACATCGACGGCGTCGTCTACAAGGTCGACGACCTCGCCCTGCAGAAGCGGCTCGGCTTCGTGTCGCGGAGCCCGCGCTGGGCCCTGGCCCACAAGTTCGCGGCGCAGGAGGCGTTCACGGTGGTCGAGGGCATCGACATCAACGTCGGCCGCACCGGCTCGCTCAACCCGCTCGCGCGCCTGCGCCCGGTGACGGTCGGCGGCGTCGTGGTCTCGAACGCGACGCTGCACAACGAGGGCTACGTCAAGGGCGTCGGCGGCGACGGCGAGCCGATCCGCGACGGCCGCGACATCCGCGTCGGCGACACCGTGGTGGTGCTGCGGGCCGGCGACGTGATCCCGAAGGTGATGGACGTGGTGCTGGAGAAGCGCCCGGCCGACGCGAAGCCCTTCGACTTTCCCGAGACCTGCCCGGCCTGCGGCAGCAAGGCGGTCCGCGAGATCAACCCGCGCACCGGTAAACCCGACGCGGTGCGGCGCTGCACCGGCGGGCTGATCTGCCCGGCCCAAGGGGTCGAGCGGCTGAAGCACTTCGTCTCGCGCAACGGCTTCGACCTCGAAGGCTTCGGGCAGACCTACATCGAGGTGCTGTTCGAGGCCGGGCTCGTGAAACAACCCGCCGACCTGTTCACCCTCGAATTCGAGCCGCTGAAGGCGGCGATCGTCGCGCGGCGCGAGGCCCTGTCGGCGGAGCGCCGGGCGGAGGGGGCGCCGGCGCCGAAGAAGCCGACCAAGAAGAAGGGCGAGGAGGAGGACAAGGCGATCCACAACCTGCTCGCGGCGGTCGCCGAGCGCCGCAGCTTGCCGATGAACCGCTTCCTGTTCGCCCTCGGCATCCCGGACATCGGCGAATCGACCGCCAAGGCCCTGGCCAAGCGGTTCTCGGACTTTTCGGAGCTGAAGGCGGCGCTGCGGGCGGCGGCCGACGCGCAGGCCGGGCCGGACTGGATCGAGCTCTCAGCGGTGCCGCGGATCGGGCCGACCACCCGCGACCGGCTGCTCGTGGCCGGCCTGCCGGGCGAAGCGGCACATTCGGCTGACGCGGAACCTCCGGCGGAAGCGGGCGATGCCGAGGAGGGCGAAGCCCCGCCGGCGGACGCCGGCAGGATCCGGTTCAGCACCAGCCAGCGCGCCAGCCTGATCGCCCATTACGGCAGCCTGGACGCCGCCCGGGCGGCGATCGCGCGCGCGGCCGAGCAGCGACCCGGGGACGCCTACCGGGTCTTCGCCGACGACGGCGAGATCGGCCCGGTGGCGACCGACTCGCTGATCGCGTTCTTCTCCGAGCCGCACAACGACGCCGCCGTCTCGGCGCTGCTCGCCGAGGTGACGGTGGCGCCGATGGAGGCGGCCGCGCGCACGGCGGCGTTCTCGGGCAAGACCGTGGTCTTCACCGGAACGCTGGAGAAGATGACCCGCAACGAGGCCAAGGCCACCGCGGAACGTCTCGGGGCGAAGGTCTCGGGCTCGGTCTCGGCGAAGACCGACCTCGTCGTCGCCGGCCCCGGCGCCGGCTCGAAGCTGAAGGATGCCGAGAAGCACGGGGTGCGCGTCGTCTCGGAAGACGAATGGCTCGCGATGGTCGCAGGCGCTTGAAGCGCGAGTCCGCGGGTCATAGACCTGGGTCATGACACCCCCGCGGCCGTCCCGTTCAGGCACATGACCGTCGTCGCCCTCGATTTCGAGACCGCCAACGAGCGGCGCGACAGCGCCTGCGCGATCGGGCTCGCCTGGATCGAGGGGGGCCGCGTGGTCCGGCGCGCGTCCCGGCTGATCCGGCCGCCGGAGCTGCGGTTCTCGCCCGGCAACATCCGCGTCCACGGGATCGTCCCGGCCGACGTGCGCGACAAGCCGAATTTCGGCGAGGCGGTCGCCGAGTTCCTGCCCGACCTCGCCGGCGGGCTGATCCTCGCCCACAACGCGAGCTTCGACATCGGCGTGCTGCGGGCCTCGCTCCAGGCCTGCGGGCTGCCGGCGCCCCCCTTGCGCTACCTCTGCACGGTGCAGGTCGCCCGCCGCGTGTTCCCGGACCCGGAGGGCTGCGGCCTTGGCAAGGTCGCCCGCCGCCTCGGCATCCGGTTCGAGCACCACGACGCCGGCGAGGACGCCTATGCCTGCGCCGAGATCGCGCTCGCGGCCGTCCGGCAGACGGAGGCCGCGGACGTGCCCGACCTGTCGCGGGTGCTGTCGCTGCCGACGACGCGGATCGACGGGACCGCCGCGATCCCGCGGGCGGGCGCCGGCGCGATCAGCGGCCGCATCCTGCGGACGCTCAAGCCGGCCGAGCCGGACGCGCTGCGCTTCGCCATGCGCGGCAGCACCGGCAACCGCTACGAGGTCTCGCTGGAGGACCGCAGGAGCGGCTTGATGCTGCGCTGCACCTGCATGGCCGGCCGCCACGGAGTGCGCTGCCGCCACGTGAAGGCGCTCGTCGTCGGCGACATCACCGACCTGCTGTCGAACAACCACGCCGACGTCGAGGTGCTGCGGCGCCGGCTGGCCGCGGTGGGGTGAGACGGGACGCCGTCTTGAATCCAAACGCCTACGATGCCGTGAGCTCCCTCCCCCTGAAGTGGGGGAGGGAAAGGGCGATCACGCCGCCTGCTTCGCCGCCTCGCCGTAGAACGTGCCGCCGCTCTCGGCCATGGCGCGCAGGTTGTCGGGCACCGCGAAGCGCGGGCCGTGCTTGGCCTCAAGCCCCTCGGCCAGGGCGACGAAGTCCTTCGCGCCCATGAAGTCGATGTAGGACAACGCGCCGCCGGTGAACGGGGCGAACCCGAAGCCGAGGATCGAGCCGACGTCGGCCTCGCGCGGATCGGTGATGACGCCCTCGCCCACCGTGCGCGCGGCCTCCAGCGCCTGGACCACGAGGAGCCGGTGCTTCAGCTCGGCGATGTCGAGGGTGTCCGGGTCGAGGTGGGTCGGCTGCAGGTCCTTCAGCCCGGGCCACAGGCGCTTCGGGGCGCCCTCCGGGTAGTCGTAGAAGCCCTTCCGGTTCTTGCGCCCGAGCCGCCCCTGGTTCTCGACGAGCTCGACGAGCAGCGCCTTCTGCGCCGGGTCGACCGCGTCCAGGCCGAGCTGCGCCTCCGTCGCCTTGGCGATCTTCAGGCCGAGGTCGAGGGCGACCTCGTCGTTGAGCGAGAGCGGGCCGACCGGCATGCCGGCCATCTTGCCGGCGTTCTCGATCATCGCGGGCGGCACGCCCTCGTTGAGCATCTTGTGCCCTTCCAGGATGTAGGCGCCGACGCAGCGGTTGGCGAAGAAGCCACGGGCGTCGTTCACGACGATCGGCGTCTTCTTCACCGTGCGGACGTAGTCCAGCGCGGTGGCGAGCGCCCGGTCGCCGGTGGCCTCGCCCTTGATGATCTCGACGAGCATCATCTTCTCGACCGGCGAGAAGAAGTGGATGCCGACGAAGGCTTCCGGGCGCGAGGACGCCTTGGCGAGGCCGGAGATCGGCAGCGTTGAGGTGTTGGAGGCGAAGATCGTGTCGGGGCCGATCACCGCCTCGACCTTGGCGATCACCTCGGCCTTCACCTTCGGGTCCTCGAACACCGCCTCGATGACGAGGTCGCAATCGGCGAGATCCGCGTAGTCGGCCGACGCCTGGATGCGGGCGAGCAGCGCGTCGCGGTCGGCGGTCTTGGCGCGACCCTTGTTGATCTGCCCGGTGATCAGCGCGTGGGCGTAGGCCTTGCCCTTCTCGGCCGCCTCGGTCGACTGGTCGACGAGCACCACCTCGAGGCCGGCATTGGCGGTGACGTAGGCGACGCCGGCGCCCATGAATCCGGCGCCGACCACGCCGACCTTGCGCAGGCTGGTGGCGGGCACGTCCTTCGGGCGGCGCGCGCCCTTGTTCAGCTCGCCCATCGAGATGAACAGCGTGCGGATCATCGCCGCCGCCTCCTTGGTGCGCAGGATCATCGCGAAGTAGCGGCTCTCGACCTTGAGGCCGAGGTCCATCGGCAGCTGCAGGCCCTCGTAGACCGAGGCCAGGATCGCCTTCGCCGCCGGGTAGTTGTCGTGCGTCTCGCGCCGGTAGATCGCGTTGGCCGGGGGCCAGATCATCATGCCGGCCGGCGAATAGACCTTGCCCGACGGGGCCTTGAACTTCGGCACGTCCCAGAGCGCCACCGCCGAGCCGCCGGCGAGGATCCAGGCCTTGGCCTTGGCCACGATCTCGTCCTTGCCCGCGACCTCGTGGACGAGGCCCATGCTCCTGGCCATCGCCGGGCGGATCTGCTCGCCCTTGAACAGCATCTGCAGGGCGTCGCCGGTCTGCATCAGCCGCGCCACGCGCTGGGTGCCGCCGCCGCCGGGAAACAGCCCGACCTTGATCTCGGGCAGGCCGACCCGGGTCTTCGGGTCGTCCGAGACCACACGGTGATGGCAGGACAGCGCCAGCTCGAACGCGCCGCCGAGGCAGAGCCCGCTCACCGCCGCCGCGAAGGGCTTGCCGCAGGTCTCGAGCTTGCGGAACACCAGCGAGAGCCGACGCGACGCCTCGAAGAAGTGGCGCATGGCGGGCTCCTCGCCCTGCTCGCGCTTGAGCTTCTCGTATTCGAGCCCGAGGCCCTGCAGCATCGTGAGGTCGGCGCCGCCCGAGAAGTTGTCCTTGCCCGAGGTGATGACGCAGCCCTTCACGGCCGGATCGGCGACGACCGCGTCGACGATCGCCTCGATCTCGTCGATCACGGCTTGCGTGATGACGTTCATCGAGCGGCAGGGGCAATCCCAGACGGCCAGGGCGACGCCGTCGGCATCGGTCTCGAAGCGAAAGTTCTGGAGATTCATCGCTGATCCTCGGATGACCGAACGCATGTAGTCCGGCGCGTTAACAGTGTGGAGATACTTGCTCTTCAGAAGGCTTGAGGGGGTCGAGCAACGGAAACTAGCCCATGATCGTCGATGCCGAGCCTGCCGATGCCAGACCAGCCGACGCCGCGCCGGCCGACGGGAAGGCGACCGCCGGGAAGTGCCGGGCCTGCCGCAACGGCGAGGAACTCGGCTTCGCCTTCACCATGGCGTTCCAGCCGATCCTGGACACGGTCGACGGCCGCGTCTGGGGCTACGAGGCCCTGGTCCGCGGGCCGGAAGGACAGTCGGCGGCCTCGATCCTCGACCGCGTGACCGACGAGACGCGCTACCGCTTCGACCAGGCCGCCCGGGTCAAGGCGATCGAGCTCGCCGGACGCCTGTTCCCGAAGGACGACCGGACGCGCCTGTCGATCAACTTCATGCCCAACGCCGTGTACGAGCCGGCGGCCTGCATCCGCGCCTCGCTCGAGGCCGCGCGCCGGGTCGGCTTCGAGCACCGCCGGATCATGTTCGAGTTCACCGAGAACGAGCGCTTCCGCGACATCGCCCACGTGAAGCGCATCATCGCCGAGTACCGGCGCCAGGGCTTCCTCACCGCGCTGGACGATTTCGGCGCCGGCTATGCCGGGCTGAGCCTGCTGGCGAACTTCCGCACCGACCTGATCAAGATCGACATGGACCTGCTGCGCGGCATCGACGCCGATGCCGGGCGCGGCGCGATCGTGGCGGGCCTCGTCGCCATCGCGCGCGGCCTCGACGTCTCGGTGCTGGCCGAGGGCGTCGAGACGCAAGCCGAGTTCGACGCCCTGCGCGACCTCGGGATCACGCTGTTCCAGGGCTATCACTTCGCCAAGCCCCGGTTCGAAGGCCTGCCGGAGGTGGCGGGCTTTCCCGGGTCGGAGCGATCCGCGCAGGCCGCCTGAGCTGGGCTGGGGGGCCATGCCCGGATCGCTCCGCCGCCGACGTCAGCGCGCCGGGGC
>NZ_VRVH01000129.1:0-12687 GCF_008040095.1 Methylobacterium sp. WL6
GCCACGCAGGCCGCACGGGCCGGATCGGGCGCCGCCATCGACGCTGCCCCGAGGATCAGCGGCAGCACCGCCGTCGTGGCGAGGAGGCGACGGCGCGGCGGGCAGGATACGAGGTGCGGCATGCGGCCCATCCGAAGGCGCGAAGAGACGATCCGGCGATCGCGCGACGGCGCGGTCGTCGGTCCGGTGCCGGGAACGACGGCACGGGGCGGCGGTGAAGACAGGGGCCAGGAGGCCGGGAAACGATTAACGCGACCTCAACCATGCCGAAGAAAAAACAATCGAGGGTTGTTTTTCGGGCTTGGCCGGACGATCCGACGGCGGCGAGGCGCGCTTAGACATCGCCGCGGGCGCGGGTTAGGAGGATCGCATCCCCAGCCGAGGCTCCATGAGCAAGCCGAAACCCCTGACCAGCGCGATCCTCGACCCGGAGAAGCGGGCCGACGACGTCGATCAGACCATCCGTCCGCTAAGCCTGTCCGAGTTCATCGGGCAGCGGGCGGCGCGCGCCAACATGGAGATCTTCATCCAGGCGGCGAAGATGACCGGCCAGGCGCTCGACCACGTCCTGTTCGTTGGGCCGCCGGGCCTCGGCAAGACCACCCTGGCGCAGATCGTGGCGCGCGAGCTCGGCGTAAACTTCCGCTCGACCTCCGGGCCGGTGATCGCCAAGGCCGGGGATCTGGCGGCCCAGCTCACCAACCTCGAAGAGCGCGACGTGCTCTTCATCGACGAGATCCACCGCCTCAACCCGGCGGTGGAGGAGATCCTCTATCCGGCGATGGAGGATTACCAGCTCGACCTGATCATCGGCGAGGGGCCGGCGGCGCGCTCGGTCAAGATCGAGCTGCCGAAGTTCACGCTCGTCGGCGCCACCACCCGCGCGGGCCTGCTGACGACCCCGCTGCGCGATCGCTTCGGCATCCCCATCCGGCTCGAATTCTACGACATCGACGAGCTGCAGCTCATCGTCAGCCGCGGCGCGCGGGTGCTCGGGCTCGGCATGTCCGACGACGGCGCCAACGAGATCGCCCGGCGGGCCCGCGGGACCCCGCGCATCGCCGGCCGCCTCCTGCGCCGCGTGCGCGACTTCGCCGTCGTCGCCGAGGCGCCGACCGTGACGCGGGCGATCGCCGACCGGGCGCTGAAGCTGCTCGACGTCGATCCCGTCGGCCTCGACGTGATGGACCGAAAGTACCTGACGATGATCGCGAAATCCTTCGGCGGCGGCCCCGTCGGGATCGAGACCATCGCGGCCGCGCTCTCGGAGCCCCGCGACGCGATCGAGGACATCATCGAGCCCTACCTGATCCAGCAGGGTTTCGTGATGCGCACGCCGCGCGGGCGGGTGCTGACGCAGCATGCCTTCAAGCACATGGGTTTCGCCATGCCCAAGCGCGACCCGATCACGCAGATCGGTCTCTTCGTCGAGGACGAGCCCGAGACCTAGTCCGTGCCGTCGCATTGCCGAAGCGACCGTCCGAGGACGGGACACGAAGTCGCGCTTCATCGAGTTCCGCCGCGGCGCAGCGCCGTCGACGCATGCCGTTCCACCGGTTCAGCTATGCCATGTCGGCATAGGACGCGGTTCGGAAACTTGTCACATGCCACCGCCATAAAACAAGCAAGTCATTGCGATTAATTAGAAAACCAATGTTCCGCGTACCGCTTCACAACGCCGCGATGGCTCGGTTCGTCGGCTCAGCATGTGCCGGAAGCGTGGCTACGTAGTTCGCACGTGCGGAACGAGCGGCGATCCGACCCGTTGTGCCCGCAATCGCCGGGGGCCTCGACGCACCGGCGAACCACAAAGGATCGTTCTCCTATGAAGCGTACCGCCACCCTCGCCGTTCTGGGCCTCTCGCTCGCAGCGCTGACCGCCCCCGCTTTCGCCCAGGACGCCCTTCCTATCCGCGTCTCGCCGTTCGAGCGCGGCGTCGGCGCCGCCGGCACCGACACTCCAGAGTTCCGCGCCGAGGCCCTTCGCTCGGATGCCGTGAGCATCGAGTCGAGCCGCATCGCCCTGGAGCGTTCGCGCAACCCGCAGGTCCGGAACTACGCCAACCGCGTGATCACCGAGCGTGAGGCCACCACCAAGGCGCTCCTGCCCGAGGGCACGTCGCTGTCCTCCGGCGGCACCGTCGTCTCGGATCGCCAGGGCTTCGACACTCGCATCGACAACCCAGTGGGCCTCGTGCTCGCCCCGGTGACCATCGCCGCCAACCTCGGCACCAGCATCGTCGGCGGCGTCCTCGGCGGCGTCGGCATCATCGACAACAGCCCGACCGAGCCCGGCCGCCGCGTCGCGATCGGCCCGAACGGCCAGAACCGGATCGAGCGCCTGAAGTCGGCCCGCAACGGCCGCGACTTCGACCGCACCTATATCGATCAGCAGGCCCGCTCGGACGCCCGCACCCTCGAGCTCTACGAGACCTACTCGCGCAACGGCGACAACGCCGCCGGCCGCCAGTTCGCCAACGAGGCGCTGCCCTACATCGCCAACGAGCACGGCCACTCGGCCTCGCTCGCCAACCGCATCGGCGGCTGATCCCGCTTCGGCATCGTCGAAACGGATTCACTGACGGAAGGGCCGCCCTACGAGGGGCGGCCTTTTCGCGTTCGCGAGGGCCTCGTCTACTCCCTCCGCCCGCCATGCCGTCGCCATGTCTGCCCGTCATCCCGGAGCCGCGCGGCCCCGCGATGACGGGAGGGTGGGGACGGACCCTCGTCCGATCCGTGCCCGACGGGACGTCGGCCCTTGCCACCGTCCCGCACCGCCCTGCGGCAGCAGAAGGACATCGAACCCGTGACGTCATCGATCGATGCCCAAGCGCTGCCGGTGCGCGTCTACTACGAGGACACCGACTTCTCGGGCTTCGTCTACCACGCGAGCTACCTGCGCTTCATGGAGCGCGGGCGCACCGAGCTGCTGCGCGGGCTCGCGGGCGACCAGTCCGAGCTGCACCGGGAGGCGGACGGCCTCGTCTTCGTCGTGCGCCGCATGGAGATCGACTACCTGAAGCCGGCGCGGATGGACGACGTGCTCTCCATCGTCACCAGCACGCGCGAATTGCGCGGTGCCTCGATGCACCTGCACCAGGAGGTCTGCCGGGACGGCGTGGTCCTCGTCCGCGCCGAGGTGGTGGTCGCCTGCGTCCGCGCGGGCCGGGCGATCCGCCTGCCCGACGCCCTGCGCCGCGCTCTGGCTCCTGCAACCCTTCCTTAACCAACCCGCCCGCTTATGCGGTGGGAAAGCGACGCCCCGCGTGCACCGCACCCGGCCCTTACTTTCGACAGATTCGAACGCGATTCCCTTTGAATTCGCTCGATGATTTCGGATGGAGCGCGCTGGCCCGCCGGGTCGTCGCGCCGCCGCCGTCGAGACGTCCGAGGACCAAAGCCCATGAACCCCGCAGATGCGATGCAGGCCGCGCCCGTCGCCGACATGACGCTGCTCGGGCTGTTCCTCCAGGCCCACATCGTCGTCAAGTTCGTGATGATCGGGCTGCTCGGCTCCTCGATCTGGTGCTGGGCGATCATCGTCGACAAGACGCTGCTGTTCCGGCGCACCAAGGACGAGATGGATGCGTTCGAGGACGCGTTCTGGTCCGGCCGGTCCCTCGAGGAGCTGTATCGCTCGTTCAACGACCGCCCGGCCACCGGCCTCGCCGCGCTGTTCGTCGCCGCCATGCGCGAGTGGAAGCGCTCGTTCGAGGGTACCGGCCGGCAGATCCAGTCGCTGTCGCAGCGCATCGACAAGGTGCTGGACGTGACCATCCAGCGCGAGGTCGAGCGCCTCGAGGGCCGCTTGCTGTTCCTCGCCTCGATCGGCTCGGCCGGCCCCTATATCGGCCTGTTCGGCACGGTCTGGGGCATCATGACCGCCTTCACCTCGATCGCGGCCTCGAAGAACACCTCGCTCGCCGTCGTGGCGCCGGGCATCGCCGAGGCGCTGTTCGCCACCGCCATCGGCCTGTTCGCGGCGATCCCCGCCGTGCTCGCCTACAACAAGCTCCAGGCCACGGTCGCCAAGCAGCAGTCGCGCCTGGAAGGCTTCGCCGACGAGTTCTCCGCCATCCTGTCGCGCCAGATCGACGAGCGCCTGTCGCTCGCCGCCTGACCGAAATCCGCGAAGGGATCGACACATGAGCATGGCGGCGGGCGCGCAGGGCGGCGGCAAGCGGCGGCGGCGGGGACGCCGCGGCGGCGGCCCGATCAACGAGATCAACATGACGCCGTTCATCGACGTCGTGCTGGTGCTGCTGATCATCTTCATGGTGGCGGCCCCCATGATGACGGTGGGCGTGCCCCTCGACCTGCCGCAATCCAAGGCCTCGCCGCTGAACTCGGACACCAAGCCGGTCACGTTGTCGATCCGCCAGTCGGGACAAGTCTTCCTCGGCGAGGACGAGCTGACCGACGACACCATCATCCCGAAGCTGACCCAGGAGGCCAAGTCCGGCTTCGAGGAGCGCGTCTTCGTGCGCGGCGACAAGCGGGTCGATTACGGCCGCGTCGCCCAGGTGATGGCGATCGTCACCGGCGGCGGCTTCAAGAAGGTGGCGCTCGTCACCGAGCCCGAGCAGCGGTAGCAGACCTGTGAGGCTTCCCTCCTTCCGCAGCGAACCGGGCTTCTGGGTCTCGGCCGGCACCCATGTCGGGCTGCTGGTCTTCGCCCTGTTCAGCGTCGCCGCGCCCGCGCTTCCCGAGGCGCAGGAGGGCGTGCCCGTCGAGGTGATCACCGAGAACCAGTTCTCGGAGCTGACCAAGGGCGAGCGCAACGCCGAGAAGCCGCTGTCGGACGCCAAGCCGCGGGCCGACAAGAAGGCCGAGAAGTTCGAGGAGAAGGAGCCGGAGAACGCCAAGGTCGATTCTCCGACCGCGCCGACGCGCACCAGCGACATGAAGCTCGCCAACGCCGACGAGATGCCGCTGCGCGTCAACGAGCCCGATCCCGCCGCCGAGACGGCGAAGGCCGCCAAGATGGCCAAGGAGAAGGCGGACGCCGAGAAGGCCGAAGCCGCCAAGGCCGAGGCCAAGGCGGAAGCGGCCAAGGCCGCGGCCGCGGAGAAGGCCGCCGCCGCGAAGGCCGAAGCGAAGGCCGCCGCCGAGGCCGCCAAAGCCGAAGCCGTGAAGCGCGAGCAGCTCGCCAAGCTGGTCGAGCGCGAGGAGGCCGAGGCGGCGGCCGCGGAAGCCAAGGCGAAGGCCGAAGCGAAGGCCAAGGCGGACGCGGCCAAGGAAGCCGCGAAGGCCGCCGAGAAGGCGGCGGCCGCCAAGGCCGAAGCCAAGGCGAAGGCGGAAGCCGAGGCCGAGCGCCAGAAGGAGATCGCCGAGGCGAAGGCCGAGGAGGCCAAGGAGAAGGCGGAGGCCGCCGCCGCGGCGAAGGCCGAGGCCGCCGCCAAGGCGAAGGCGAAGGCGGTCGCCGATGCGAAGGCCAAGGCCGACGCCGAGGCGAAGGCGCGCAAGCAGGCCGAGCTGGCCGCCAAGTTCAATGCTGGCGACATCAAGTCGATCCTGGCCTCGAAGGCGCCGTCGCAATCGACCGGCGCCACCGGCCACGAGGTCCAGCGCACGGCCTCGCTCGGCGCCGCCACCGGCACCGCCCAGCGCCTGTCGCCGTCGCTGCGCGACGCGCTCGTCGGCATGCTGCAGCAGCAGATCGAGCGCTGCTACTCGGCGCCTCCGGGCGCCGCCCAGGGGGTGGTGCTGCCGGTGCTCGACATCCGCCTGAACGCCGACGGCTCGCTCTCGACCGAGCCGCGGATCATGCGCGGTGGATCGAGCTCGGTCGACCAGTCGATCGCGCAGGCGGCATTGCGTGCGGTGCGCCGCTGCGCGCCCTACAAGATCCCGGCGCAGTACCAGCCCTATTACAACGACTGGAAGGCGATCAACGCGGAGTTCGAGTTCACCGCGACCTGACCGCCGACGCCGCCTTGACGACCTGACGCCAGGACCTCGCCGGCACCCCGTTCCAACGCTCCCGGACCAGACCCATGCTGCATCGATCGCTCACCCGGGCCCGGCACGTGCCCGCCGCCCTCTATGGCCTCGCGCTGCTGCTGCTGGCGACGCTCGGCCTCGCCGCGCCGGCGCAGGCCCAGCTTCAGCTCCGCATCGGCGGCGGCGCGTTCCAGCCGATGCCGATCGCGGTGACCGACTTCTCGGGCGACCCGAACCTCGGCGGCCTCGTCTCGAGCGTGGTGACGAACGATCTGCGCCGCTCGGGCTACTTCCTGCCGCTGGAGAAGGGCCGCTTCCCGGAATCGCCGAACTTCGATACCGCCCCCGGCTTCGAGAAGTGGCGCGCCGCGGGCGTGCAGGGCCTCGTCACCGGCCGCGTCTCGCGCGACGGCTCCGGCCGGCTGAAGGTCGAGTTCCGCCTGTGGGACGTCACCTCGGGCCAGCAGATCACCGGCCAGCAATACGGCACCGACGCCGCCAACGCGCGCCGCGCCGGCCACCTGATCTCGGACAGCGTCTACACCAAGATCACCGGTCTCGGTCCGTGGTTCGACAGCCGCATCGCCTTCGTCGACGAGTCCGGCCCGAAGGAGAACCGCCGCAAGCGCCTGATGGTGATGGACCAGGACGGCGCCAACGTCCGCGCGCTCACCACCGGCGAGAACGCCATCGTCGCGCCGCGCTACTCGCCCGCGACGCAGGACATCGCCTTCATGGCCCAGGCCACCGGCCACCAGCCGCGGGTGCAGGTGATCAACCTCGAGACCGGCAGCCGGACGGCGATGGGCAACTTCGACTCGATGAGCGCGAGCCCGCGCTTCTCGCCCGACGGCCGCCGCCTCGTGATGAGCGTGCAGCAGGGCGGCAACGCCGACATCGTCACCATGGACATCGCCTCGAAGGCGCAGCATTCGATCACCAACGGCAACGCCATCGACACCTCGCCGACCTACTCGCCGGACGGCGGCCAGATCGTGTTCGAATCCGACCGCGGCGGCTCGCAGCAGGTCTACGTGATGGGCGCCGACGGCTCGAACCCGCACCGGATCTCGTTCGGCGAAGGCTCGGCCTCGCAGCCGGCCTGGTCGCCGCGCGGGGACCTGATCGCCTTCACCCGCCAGCGCAAGGGCGGCTTCGCGATCTGCGTGATGAAGCCCGACGGCTCGGGCGAGCGCGTGCTCACCGAGGGCTTTCACAACGAGGGCCCGACCTTCGCGCCGAACGGGCAGTACGTGCTGTTCTTCCGCGACCCCGGCGGCCAGGGCGGCGGCAAGCTCTACATGGTCGACATCACCGGCAAGGTGGAGGCGCCGGTCCCGACGGCGTCCTACGCCTCGGACCCGACCTGGTCGCCGCTGCTCTCGGGGAAGTAGGCCTCGGCCCCGGGGCCACCTACCGGACGGGCTCGACCGCATCGCCCCGACCCTCCGTCGCGAGGGCGTCCCGGGCAAGCGCGGCTGCGCGATCGCGCAGCGCGGCGCGTTCGGCCTGGCCGGCATCCCGCCGCGACGGGACCGGATCGGAAGTCAGCGGCGTCGCTCGCTAGGCGAGGTCGATCGGTTCGCAGCTCACCGTCCGACGGGCTCGATCGACGGCCGAATGCCTGATCAACCTGCCATTATCCCTTCATGTCGCCTGAACGCATGCAGGAGGGATAATCGGTCGCGCGGCAGCGTCGAGGACGCCACGTGACGGGCGTCGTCCGTTCCAGGCCCCCGATCCGTCGACGGCCGCACGACGGGTCCGCCTCAGCCCCGCTTCTGCGCCTTCGTGTAGCTGCCGATCGCGGCCTGGCAGTTCGGCGACAGGCTGGCGCGGTTCTGCTTGAAGCAGGCATGCACCTCGGGGCTGTCCGGGGCGAACTCGCTGCACAGGGCGAGGTAGTCGCCGGTGCAGTTCTGCTTCAGCGCGGCGCGGTCGGGCACGGCCGACGCGTTCGGCGCGGCGAGCGCGGCGGTGGTGGTGAGGGCGAACGCAACGACGGTACGGACGAGCAAAATCTTCTTCCTCCACGAACCCGGACCAGCCGGGCGGCCGTCCGTAGAGCAGCGCATCCTGGCCGGAATGGGTTAGCTTGGCCGTTTGCCGTCGGTCGCCGGCCTCACCCCTCGCGCAGCAGGCGGTCGCGGGCCCGCAGGGCCGGGAAGATCCGGCCCCACAGCACCGCGACGAGCACCGTCGCGGCGCCGCCGACGACCACCGCCGGCACCGCGCCGATGAGCGCCGCGACCGAGCCGGACTCGAACTCGCCGAGCTCGTTCGAGGCGCCGATGAAGACGGTGTTCACGGCCGAGACCCGGCCGCGCATCGCGTCCGGCGTCTCGCCCTGCACGAAGGTCTGGCGGACGTAGACGCTGATCATGTCGGCCGCGCCCGTGACGAACAGGCAGGCCATCGACAGCAGCAGCGAGGTCGAGAGCCCGAACACGATGATGGCGAGGCCGAACACCGCCACGGCGCGCAGCATCCGCACGCCCGCATGGCGCCGCAGCGGCCGGTAGGCGAGCACGATCGCCGTCAGCACGGCGCCGGCGGCCGGCATGCTGCGCAGCGCGCCGAGGCCGAGCGGGCCGACATGCAGCACTTCGGCGGCGAAGATCGGCAGCAGGGCGGTGGCGCCGCCGAGCAGCACCGCGAACAGGTCGAGGCTGATCGCGCCGAGCACCACCGGGTGCGCGCGGATGTAGCCGATCCCGGCCGACAGCGTCGCCCAGGTCACCGGCGGCCGCTCCGTGACCGCCGCCGGCCGATAGCGGATCGCCGTGGTCGCGAGCGCCGCCAGCGCGAAGCTGGCCGACGCCGATCCGAACACGACCATCGGCCCGAGCGCGTAGAGGAAGCCCCCGAAAGCCGGCCCGAGCACCGACGCGCTCTGCCAGAGCGAGGCGTTCCAGGCGATCGCGGCGGCGAAGAGGTCGCGCGGCACCAGCGTCGGCAGCAGCGCCTGCAGGGCGGGGTTGGCGAAGGCGCGGGCCGTCCCGATCAGCACGACGAGCCCGTAGACCGGCCACACCGCGCTCGCGCCGCTCCAGGCATAGGCGAGAAGCGCCGCGCTCGTCGCCGCCTGCACCGCGAAGGCCGCCGCCGCCACGAGGCGGCGGTCGTAGGTGTCGGCGACGTGCCCGGTGATCAGCGCGGCGAGCATCGCCGGCAGGAAGCCCGCCAGGCCGACGAGCCCGAGCGCCCAGGCCGAGCGGGTCAGGTCGTAGACGAACCAGCCGACGGCCACGGCCTGCATCTGGTAGGCGAGACCGGTCAGGAAACGGGAGATCCCGAACAGGCGGAAATCGTCGTTGCGGAAGACGGTCCAGCCGGATTGCGCGTGCTCGGGCATCGCCAGCGTCGTGGCGGCCGAACGAGGCCCGGTCAAGCTGCGGCCGGACCGAGCGCAGGGCGTTCGCCGGCGCCGCGCGATCGGTCGGATGCGTCCGGAACGCCCGATTCCGATATTCCGGCTGAGCTTGCAGCCTGAAACAACCGGAAGGTGTTGCCGGCAAGAAAGACCGCAGCGTGCTCGACGACCTCGATGCGTCCCGAATTTCGTCATTGGGCGCCGCGATCGCGAAGTCGTGTCCTGCTAAAAGTCGCGGTGGATCAAATTTTAAGCCTCGCCTGCCAAGCTAAAAGTCATGTCGCGCGCCGCGGGGTACTGACGATGACGATGTTCAACCAGAAGATGAGCGCCGTGATCGATGCGATCGATCGGTCTCAGGCGCGGATCGTTTTCGGCCTCGACGGGCGGATCATCGATGCGAACGCGAACTTCCTGACCCTGTTCGGGTATACGCTTTCCGAGATCCGAGGCGCGCATCACGGGATCTTGATGGAGCGCAGCGAGCGCGAGAGCGCGGCCTACCGCGCCTTCTGGGAAGCCTTGGCCCGCGGCGAGACCCAGGCCCGCTCGTTCAAGCGCGTGGCGAAGGACGGTCGCGAGATCTGGCTGCAGGCATCCTACAATCCCGTGCTCGATCGGCGGGGCCAGCCGGTGCAGATCGTGAAGCTCGCCACCGACATCACCGCCGAGACCATGGCCGCCGCGACCAGCCAGGGCCAGATCGACGCGATCAACCGCTCCCAGGCCGTGATCCACTTCACCCTCGACGGGACCGTCACCGACGCGAACGCGAACTTCCTCACGACGATGGGCTACCGGCTCGACGAGATCAAAGGCCGCCACCATCGGATCCTCGTCGACGCGGCCGAGGCCGATTCCCCGGCCTACGCCGCGTTCTGGAAGGCGCTGGCCGGAGGCACCTTCCAGGCGGGCGAGTTTCGCCGGATGGGCAAGGGCGGCAACGAGGTCTGGATCCACGGCGCCTACAACCCGATCCTCGATCGCGACGGCCGCCCCTTCGCGGTCGTGAAGTTCGCCACCGACGTGACCGCCCAGGTGCACGAGCGCCGCCGCCGCGCCGAAGGCCAGCGCCTGATCGAGGTCGACCTCGGCCACATCATGCAGGAGATGTCGGGGGTGAGCCGGCAGTCGACGGAGACCGCGCGCGCGGCCGCCGAGACCTCCGGCAACGTCCAGGCGGTCGCCGCCGGCGCCGAGGAGTTCTCGACCTCGATCGAGGAGCTGACGCGGCACGCGATCGACGCCAAGACGGCCTCCGACGAGGCGGTCGGCCGCTCCGACGAGGCGCGCACCATCATCTCCGGGCTCACCGCCTCGGCCGAGCGGATCGGCAGCGTGATCACCACGATCCGCACCATCGCCGACCAGACCAACCTGCTGGCGCTCAACGCGACGATCGAGGCCGCGCGCGCCGGGCAGGCCGGCCGCGGGTTCGCCGTCGTCGCCGCCGAGGTCAAGGCGCTGGCGACGCAATCCTCGCGCGCGACCGAGGAGATCGGCAAGCAGGTCACGGCCGTCCAGGAGGCGACCGCGGAGGCGGTGCGGGCGATCGAGCTGGTCGGGCAGACGATCGGGCAGGTCAGCCACATCTCGCTCAGCGTCTCCTCCGCGGTGACGCAGCAGGCGGCGGTGACGCGCGACATGTCGGTCAACATGCAGAACGCGGCCGAGAGCGTCCAGCGCGTCCGGCTGAACATGGACGGGATCGCGGAAGCCTCGCGGACGGTGGACGGCCGCGTCCAGGCGGTGGCCGAGGCGGCGCGGGCCCTCGGCTGACGGAAAGCGGCCTACTCGGCCGCCTCGGAGTCGCGCGCCGACGGCATCGTCGGCGCGACGATCGGGAAGCTGCAGCTGACGCAGGTGCCGGCCCCGGGCCGCGAATCGAGCGACACCCGGCCGCCGTGCAGCTCGACGAAGGAGCGCACGATCGACAGGCCGAGGCCGACGCCGCGGTGGCGGGTGCCCAGCGTGTGGCTCTCGAAGCGGTCGAACACATGGGCGGCGATCTCCGGCGGCATGCCGCGGCCCTGGTCGCGCACGCTGAGCACGAGGTCGCCCGCATTCCGACGCGCCCGAACGGTGATGCTCTGGCCCGCGCTGGAGAAGCCGACCGCGTTCGACATCAGGTTGAACAGGATCTGGCGCACGCGCTTGCCGTCGACGAACACGCTGCCGATGTCGTCGGGCACGTCGAGGACGAGGTTCAGGTCGGATTCCGCGAGGCGGTCCTCGATGCCGAGCAGGGCCGCCTCGACGGTCGCCTGGACGTCGACGGTCTCGCGCTGGAGCTCGAGCGAGCCGGCATCGATCGAGGCGAGGTCGAGGATGTCGTTGATGATCACCAGCAGCGCCCCCGACGAGCGCATGATGTGTTCGGAATACTCGCGCTGGCGCGCGTTGAGGGCGCCGACCGTCTCGTCGCCGAGCAGCTGGGTGAAGCCGATGATGTTGGTCAGCGGCGAGCGCAGCTCGTAGGAGACGTGGTGGACGAAGGTGTCGCGCAGCTGCGCCGCCTTCTCCAGCGCGTCGTTCTTCTCGGTCAGCGCCCGCTCGACGTTCACGCTCGCGGTCACGTCGATCAGGGTGATCAGCGTCGCGCCCTCGGGCAGGGGCTGGGCGGCACAGTCGAGCACGGTGCCGTCGACCATCTCGAGCTTGCAGGCGAGGCCGGTGCGGGACTCTAGCCCGACCACCGCGTCGCGGATGTCAAGCCAGGGCTCGTCGGCCGGCGCCAGCACGCGGCACGCCTCGATCACCGCCTCGACGTGCGGACGCGCCTCCAGCGTCTCGGGGTCGAGGCGCCAAGCGGTGGCGAAGGCGCGGTTGGCGAAGGTCAGGCGGCCGTCGGCGCCGAAGACCGCCACGGGCTCCTTGAGGGTGTCCAGCGTCTCGGCCTGCACCCGCATCAGCGCGTTGTAGCGGGATTCGAGCTTCATCCGGTCCGAGACGTCGTCGAACAGGTAGGTGAGGCCGCCCTGCGGGTTCGGCTCGGCCAGCACGCGCAGCGTGCGGCCGTCGGGCAGGTACCACCAGGCGGGGTTCGCCTCGGCCGAGCGGTAGGCCGCGAGCACGCCCTGCTTCCAGCTGCGGAAGTCGGCATGCTCCTCCAGCTTCCGCTGGGCGCGGAGATGGTCGAGGATCTCGCCGTCGAGCGGGCGCCCGTCGAGGAAGCCCTGGTCGAGCTCCCAGAGCTGGCGGTAGGCGGCGTTGTGGAAGATCAGGCGCTGCCCGGCATCGAACATCGCCACCGCGGTCGGCAGCTGGTCGAGGGTGCGCACGTTCGCATCCATCTGGCGCTGCAGGTCGGCGCGGACGCTCTCCAGCTCGGAGACGTCGACCGCGATCCCGACCCGCCCGCCCTCCAGGGC
>NZ_VRVH01000012.1:0-48559 GCF_008040095.1 Methylobacterium sp. WL6
GGCCGGCACCGAGCCCGTCGGCACCGTCACCTCCGGCGGCTTCGGCCCGAGCCTCGGCGCGCCGGCGGCGATGGCGATGCTGCCCGTCGCGCTCGGGACCGACGGCACCCGCGTCTTCGCCGAGGTCCGCGGCCAGCGCCTGCCGGTTCGGGTCGTCCCCCTCCCCTTCGTCCCGGCCGGGTTCAAGCGCGGCCGGATCTGAAACATCCCGTCAGGAACAAGACCATGCTGCGATTCACCGACGCGCACGAGTGGCTGAGGGCGGAGGGCGAGGTCGTCACCGTCGGCATCACGGCGCATGCCGCCGAGCAGCTCGGCGACCTCGTCTTCATCGAGCTGCCGAAGGTCGGCGCCAAGCTGTCGAAGGGCGAGGCGGCGGCCGTCGTCGAATCGGTCAAGGCGGCCTCGGACGTCTACGCCCCGCTCTCGGGCGAGGTCGTCGCGGTCAACGACGCGGCGGCGGGCGACCCGGCCGCCGTCGGCACCGATCCGCAAGGGGCCGGCTGGTTCTACCGCCTGCGCCTCGACTACCCGTCCGAGATGGACGGGCTGATGGACGAGGCCGCCTACGCCGCCCTGCCGAAGTAACCGCCTGCGACGCTCCGCCGCCGGCGCCGACGCGCCGGCGGCCTTATCGCCCTTCCAAGCCGGGATGCCGCCATGACCGCGCATTACGACCCCTACGACTTCGCCAACCGCCGCCACATCGGCCCGACCCATGCCGAGATCGACGCGATGCTCTCGGTGGTCGCGGCCCCGAGCCTGGAGGCGCTGATCGACGACACCCTGCCCCCCGACATCCGGCAGGCGCGGCCGCTCGCGGACGACCTCGCCTTCGGCCCCGCGCTGACCGAGCGCCGGGCGATCGAGCGGATGCGCGAGATCGCCGACCGCAACCGGGTCCTCGTCTCGCTGATCGGCCAGGGCTACCACGGCACGACGATGCCGCCGGCGATCCAGCGCAACATCTTCGAGAACCCGGCCTGGTACACCGCCTACTCGCCCTACCAGCCGGAGATCAGCCAGGGACGGCTCGAGGCGCTGATCAACTTCCAGACGCTGGTCTGCGACCTCACCGGCCTCGACGTCGCCAACGCCTCGCTGCTGGACGAGGCCACAGCCGCCGCCGAGGCGATGGGCATGGCCCGCCGCGTCGCCAGCTCGAAGGCCGAGGCCTTCTTCGTCGACCGAGACTGCCTGCCCCAGACCATCGCGGTGCTGCGGACGCGCGCCGCGCCGATGGGCTGGCGCATCGTCGTCGGCGATCCCCTCGCCGACCTCGACCCGGAAGCGGTCTTCGGGGCGATCTTCCAGTATCCCGGCGTCTGCGGCGCGATCCACGACGTCTCGGGGCCGATCGCGGCCCTGCACGCGGCCGGCGCCATCGCCGCGGTCGCGGCCGATCCGCTGGCTCTGACACTGCTGAGGTCGCCCGGCGAGATGGGCGCCGACATCGCGATCGGCTCGATGCAGCGCTACGGCGTGCCGATGGGGTTCGGCGGACCGCACGCCGCCTACATGGCGACCCGCGACGCGCACAAGCGCGCGCTGCCCGGGCGCCTCGTCGGCGTCTCGGTCGACGCCCAAGGACGCCCTGCCTACCGCCTCGCGCTGCAGACCCGCGAGCAGCACATCCGCCGGGAGAAGGCGACCTCGAACATCTGCACCGCGCAGGTGCTGCTCGCCGTCATCGCCTCGATGTACGCGGTGTTCCACGGCCCCGCCGGGCTGAAGGCCATCGCCCAGCGCGTCCACCGCGACGCGGTGCGCCTCGCCCAGGGGCTCGCGGCGTTGGGCTTCACGGTCGAGCCCGAGCACTTCTTCGACACGATCACCGTCCGGGTCGGGGCGTTCCAGGGCGTGATCCTGGCCCAGGCGGTCGCCAACGAGGTGAACCTGCGCAAGGTCGGCGACGACCGGATCGGCATCACGGTGGACGAGCGCACCCGCCCCGACATCCTGCAGGCGGTCTGGCGCGCCTTCGGGGCGACGGATCCGATCTACGACGAGGCCTGGCCCGCGTCCCGGCTGCCGGACGGCCTGGTCCGCACCTCCGCCTACCTCACGCACCCGATCTTCCACATGAACCGGGCCGAGAGCGAGATGACGCGCTACATGCGCCGCCTCGCCGACCGCGACCTGGCGCTCGACCGGGCGATGATCCCGCTCGGCTCCTGCACGATGAAGCTCAACGCCACCGCCGAGATGCTGCCGATCTCCTGGCCGGAATTCTCGGAGATCCATCCGTTCGTGCCGGCCGATCAGGCCGCCGGGTATCACGAGCTCATCGGCGACCTGTCCGGGAAGCTGTGCGCGATCACCGGCTACGACGCGATCTCGATGCAGCCGAATTCCGGCGCGCAGGGCGAGTATGCCGGGCTGCTCGCGATCCGGCGCTACCACCTCTCCCGCGGCGCGGCGCACCGGACGATCTGCCTGATCCCGTCCTCGGCCCACGGCACCAACCCGGCCTCGGCGCAGATGTGCGGGATGAGCGTGGTGGTCGTCGGCGCCGACGCGAACGGCAACATCGACGTCGCGGATTTCCGCGCCAAGGCGGAGCGGCATTCCGACAACCTCGCGGCCTGCATGATCACCTACCCCTCGACCCACGGGGTGTTCGAGGTGCGGGTGCGCGAGCTCTGCGACGTCGTCCACGCCCATGGCGGCCAGGTCTACCTCGACGGCGCCAACCTCAACGCGCTGGTCGGGCTGGCCCGGCCCGGCGACATCGGCGCCGACGTCAGCCACCTCAACCTGCACAAGACCTTCTGCATCCCGCACGGCGGCGGCGGGCCCGGCATGGGGCCGATCGGCGTCAAGGCGCACCTGATCCCGTTCCTGCCCTCCGATCCGCGCTCGGGCGAGGAGGGGGCGGTCTCGGCGGCCCCCTACGGCTCGGCCTCGATCCTGCCGATCTCCTGGAGCTACTGCCTGATGATGGGCGGGCGCGGCCTCGCCCAGGCGACCCGCGTCGCGATCCTCAACGCCAACTACATCGCCGCCCGGCTCGGCCGCGCCTACCCGATCCTCTACGCTGGCGCCAACGGCCGGGTCGCGCACGAGTGCATCGTCGACGTGCGCCCCTTCCAGAAGAGCGCCGGCATCACGGTCGAGGACATCGCCAAGCGCCTGATCGATTGCGGCTTCCACCCGCCGACCATGAGCTGGCCGGTGGCCGGCACGCTGATGATCGAGCCGACCGAATCCGAGACCCAGGCCGAGATCGATCGCTTCTGCGACGCGATGCTGGCGATCCGCGACGAGATCCGCGCCATCGAGGAGGGCCGCGCGGACCGGGCGGACAACCCCCTCAAGCACGCGCCGCACACGGTCCAGGACCTGATCAGCGCCTGGGAGCGGCCCTATTCGCGGGAGGTGGCCTGCTTCCCGTCGGGCGCGCGCGGCATCGACAAGTACTGGCCGCCGGTCAACCGCGTCGACAACGCCTACGGCGACCGCAACCTGATGTGCTCCTGCCCGGCCCCCGACAGCTACGAGGCCGCGGCGGAGTGAACCGACGCCCACTACACCCCTCGGCGACGACGCGTTCCGGCCGCCGGCCGGCACGCACCCGACGTTTCGGGAGCCTCGAATGACGGTTCCGCGCCATTTGCCGACTCTTTGAGCGCCGAATGCCCATTCCGGCACTTCCGCATGAGGAACATTCACCTCTACCGGTATTTGGAAAGTCTTTCCTCCTCGCGGCGGAGCGCCCCATGAAGATCCGGACCGGCTACACGATCGGCTACGACACGTTCGGCCCAACGGCGCTCACCTACCAGCTCAACGTCCACCCCTCGCGGGCGATCGACCTGCTCACCTCCGACGCGATGCGGGTCGATCCGCCGGTGCCGATGCGGACCTACACCGACGGGTTCGGCAACACCTGCGTGCGGCTGCTGTCGCCGGGCGGGCGCATCACGGTGTCGGCCGACTTACTGATCGTCGACAGCGGCGAGCTCGACGCCTACGAGCCGACCGCGCAGCAATTCGCGGTGCCGGACTTGCCCGACGACGTGCTCGTGTTCCTGCTGGGCTCGCGCTATTGCGAGACCGACAAGCTCTCCGGCATCGCGTGGTCGCTGTTCGGCAACACGCAAGAGGGCTGGGCCCGGGTGCAGGCGATCGTCACCTGGGTGCACCAGCGCATCCGCTTCGACTACCAGCTCGCCGACGCCACCCGCTCGGCCTTCGACGGCTACAACCAGCAGGTCGGCGTCTGCCGCGACTACGCGCACCTCGCCGTCGCCCTGTGCCGCTGCATGAACATCCCGGCGCGCTACTGCACCGGCTATCTCGGCGACATCGGCGTGCCGGTCGACATCAACCCGATGGACTTCTCCGCCTGGTTCGAGGTCTACCTGAACGGCCCGAACGGCGGCCGCTGGTACACCTTCGACGCCCGCCACGACGCGCGCCGGATCGGCCGCATCGTCATCGCGCGCGGCCGCGACGCCACCGACGTCGCGATCTCCACCAGCTTCGGCACGGCGCTGCTGGCGCAGTTCGACGTCCACACCGACGCGGTGCCCGACGACTTCGTGCTGATGCAGGCCGCCTGAGCGTCCGCCCGCGCCAGGGCATCCCGCCGCAGCGACGGATCGCGGGATGGCCACGCGGGACTCCCCCCGGTATCCGCCCGCCATGGATCCGACCGCGCTCGCCCTGATGGCCACCGCCCTCACCTATTCCGGCTACCTCGTGCTGCTCGGGTGGCGCTGACGGCGTGTTCCATCTCGCCGCGGCGAAGACGGGTTTGGATGAACTCGCTGCCAACCTTGTCGCTGCCTACGTGTCGAACAACAGCGTGCCGGCGTCGGAGCTTCCAAAGATCATTGCTAGCGTGCATGCCTCCTTGTCCGGTCTCAGCAATGGGGCGGTTGCCGAGCCTGCCGGGCCTGAGAAGCCGACACCGGCCCAGGTCAAGAAGTCGATCCGCCCTGAGGGTTTGGTCAGCTTCATCGACGGCAAGACCTATCAGACCTTGAAGCGCCACCTGACGGGCAACGGCCTGACGTTCGAAGAATACCGGGCGCGCTACGGCCTGCCGGCCGACTACCCATCGACCTCTGCCAACTACTCCGCCAGGCGCTCCGAGCTGGCCCGCGCTCTCGGCCTCGGCCAGCAACGGCGTAAAGCGGCCCCCGTGGCTGCCATTGCCGATGAGACGGTCGCTAAGGCGCCCAAGACCCGTGGTCGGAAGCCCAAGACCGGAGGAGCGTCCGAGGCGGCTCCGAAAGTACGCGGGCGTAAGAAGGTCGCTGAGACGGCCTAACGCCGCTCAGAGCCCCGTTCCGGCACATCACGGTGCCCGTCACGGTGATGAGACCCTAACCAAGCGCCGCCATCCTACAACTGGGCCATGTAACGCGTATCGGCCTAGCTGGTGAGATCCGGGGTTCCCCCGCCCCGTGAGCGGATCGGGACGGGGCCGAACCGTCGTCGCTGTCACTGTCCTGCGTCACTCCATCCGGTTGAATGCATCTGCCACGGCGAGATGTGCTGTCCATGAAATTGTCGGGCGTACCAAACGCGCCGCTAGTCAGGGATCAGCACATGAGCAACGTCAAAGCTGCGATGGATGTCTACCTCAATGGCCTCCGCAATCAGCACGCGGTTGAGATGCAGGCCGTTGGAACGCTTCAGAACGAGATGCCTCGGATGGAGCCCTACCCGGATCTGTATGCGAAGATGAAAGCGGATCATGAGCGATCGGTCACGCAGGCCGCTCGCCTTGATGATCTTCTCGCCAAGCATGGATCGAGCAAGTCGGTCATTAAGCAGGCTGTGACGGGTGCCGTCGCGACCGTTGCTGGGTTCATCCACGCCGGCTCCGACGACGAGGTTCTGAAGAACGTCCTCGCGGCGATCGGCTTCAAGGCCTACGAGATCAGCTCCTATAAGGTGTTGCTCGTACTGGCTGATGCAGCAGGAGCGAGCGACGACAAGTCGGTTCTAGAGCAATCGATGAAGGAAGAGCAGGAGATGGGCGACTGGCTCGGCAGCAAATTGCCGAACATCACACAAGCCTACCTCGCCCAAAAGTCTTCATAAGGCTTCGACACTTTCCCCCGCCGACCTGTGATCGGTCCGGGCGGCGGGGATCAGGCAGTCTGCTGCGTCATCCACCCTATAGGCTCTCGGCCAGATCCTCCGGAGCTGGACGGGCGGCGACAGGCTGCTCTGAACGGAGCGGTCTTTCTCCAACGAGCCGTGCACCCTTAAAGCGGCTGAGACCGGCCGATTGCCCGAGCGAACGGTACCCTCTCGACGGTCGATCCGGACTGGCCGACCAAGCGCGACATCTGCCTAGGGCTGGGTGCGATGTGGTGCCGAGCCGCCGAGCATCCAGGAGGCGACCTGCCGGTGCTCGGAACCTCCGGCTCGACCGCTGTGCTCCAACGTCTGCGGGACGAGGCGGTCGCGCGGATCGCGGCCGGGATCAACGCGTTAATCATCGCAGCGCCCTTCTGCGAAGGAGCCCGCTTCGGGGCTGCTGATACCTAAGCGGCGGCCTTCATGCCGTCGAGGAAGCTAAGGAAGTCCACGTACGGGAGGGGGCGGCTGACGTGATAGCCCTGGACCTGCGTGCAGTCGGCCGCAGCGACGAACGCGTACTGTTCCGCGGTCTCCACGCCTTCCACGGTGGTCGTCATTCCGAGGCACGTCCCCATGGTGATGATGGCCCGCACGATCGCCGCGCTCTCTGGATCCTCCGGTAGCAAGCGAACGAACGAGCGGTCGATCTTGATCTTGGAGAAGGGAAAGCGACGCAGGTAGCTCAGTGAGGAGTACCCTGTGCCGAAATCGTCCATAGCGAGGCTGACGCCGAGCGTCTTAAGTCGTTTCAGCATTGAGAGCGTGCGATCCTCGTCGTCGAGCATGACGCCTTCCGTGATCTCAAGCTCCAGCCGTTCCGCCGAAAGGCCGGTCTGATCGAGGACGGAGGCGACCGTCTCCGCGAGGCGGTCGTCGCGAAACTGAACGGGCGAGAGGTTGACGGCAACCTTGATCGTGTTCGCCCAAGTCATCGCCTGCGTGCAGGCCGTGCGCAGCACCCAGGCGCCCAACGGGAGGATCAGACCGGTCTCTTCGGCCAGGGGTATGAACTCGACGGGTGGAATCAGGCCGCGTTCGGGATGACGCCAACGAACCAGGGCTTCGGCTGCAGTGACCGTGCCCGTCCCAGCATCGACAAGGGGCTGGTAATGAACTTCGAACTCGCCGGTGTCCAAGGCGCGGCGCATGTCGGCCGCCATGCGCGTGCGCGCCAGCATCCGTTCAGCAAGCTCCAGCTCGAAGAGGCTGAAGGTTCCTTTGCCTTCGCCCTTGGCCTTGTACAGGGCGAAGTCGGCGTTTCGCAGAAGCTCTTCGGGCTGGGTGCCGTCCAGGGGGGCGATCGCGACACCGATGCTTACGCCGATATGGACGAGCTGCCCGTCGAGCAAGAAGGCACGGTCGATGGCGTTGACGAGAGCTGCGGCGACGGCCCGCACGTGATCGACGTCGGGAAGATCCAAGAGCAGGATAGCGAACTCGTCGCCGCCAAGACGCGCGACCACGTTCGTTTCGGCGACCATCGAGCGCAGACGCGCAGCGACCTTGCGTAGGAGCTCGTCGCCCATGCCGTGGCCGAGGGTATCGTTCACGAACTTGAAGCGATCGAGGTCGAGCATCAGCACCGCGAAGCCGTCTCCACCGTTGCGCACGGCGGCGGCATGGTGATCCAGCAGATCGCTGAACCGTGCCCGATTGGGCAATCCGGTGATGGTGTCGGTGAAAGCGAGTGTGCGCAGCCGTGCCTCCGAGCGCAGGCGTTCGCGCTGGTCGCGGAAAGCGATCACGGTCTGGCGCTGGTGCCCCAGCGAGATGTCCTTCCGCACGACGCGGACGGGAACATACCCGCCCTCGGCATCGACGAGCTCGACCTCGCGTTCCTCGTGCTCCGGCAACTCGGCCAAGACGAGACCAGGCAGCAGTCGCTTCAGGTTGCGCCCGACCAACTGTGCCTGGCTCAGACCAGCCATCTGTTCGAGGCTGCGGTTTGCCGTGGTGATCGTCTCGCCGTCGCAGACAGCCAGGCCTTCGAGGGCGAGGCTCGCCAGCTCCCGTAGGCGCGCGCTGTCCCGGCGCATCTGCGCTCGCGCGTTCAGTGCCGAACGCAGGCCAAAGAAAGCAAGGCTGAGCAGACCGAACGAGACGAGGGCGATGATCGGCGCGATCGTCTCGGGGGCGATCGCGGTGGCAGGAAGCGCCACCGTCGGATCGTAGACGATGGCGATCGCGGTCATCCCAGCAAGGTGAAGGACGACAATCGAACCGAAGAGCAATGGGCCAGCGAAACGACGTAGGGCGCGATTGCGTTCGCCGGCCGCAACCATCGCGACGCCGAACAGGACAAGGCTGATAGCGACGGACGGGACGATGAAATACCAATCCCATCCGACGTGCCCGGTCACCCGATATGCAGATTGTCCGACGTAATGCAGGGCCGTGACCCCCGAGCCCAGGATCACACCGGCCACGAAGCGACGTGATCGGGCACGCTGGCCGATGGATAGACCGACCCCAACGCCGATCCCGCCGATCACGAGGAAGAGCGAGATCGCCGTGAGGACGGGCTCGAAGCCAGCCAGCATGCCAGGCTGATAGGCGAGTAGGGCGATCATGTGCGTCGCCCAAGCCGTACAACCGGCGGCGACGATACTGACGATGCCCCACTTGCGCCGCAGCACCCCCTCGGAGCGTGCGGCATGAGCCGCAATGGCGGACGAAGCATAAATACCTACGATGCATACCGCTCCGGCGAGCAACAGAAGTTTCTCGTTGTGGAAGGCTGCAACACAGCTAAAAATTGCATTCATCGTCACCTCGCCACTTCAGCTGAGGCGTGAGAGGTTAAGTGTTCTGGTAATGGGCGCCGAAAAAGGTGTCTGATGCCGACCGTGTGCATCATGCCGCAGGTCGTGTTTCGAGCCTCTGCGCGCGAAAGTGAAACCCAACGTGAGCACTCGCTGTCGCGTGCCGTTTCCTTGGGGCGGGCCATGGCAGAGCAGGCGATCTCGGCGCGCCGATGCGCTCGGTCTCGACCACCGTGACGCTGCCGGAGGCGACGAACGACACGCTCGCTCTGATCAAGGCAGCGCGGCTTGGCGTCGCGAAGACCTGGCGCGAGCCTGGCGCCCGGCCGTGGCGGTTCAGCAAGGCCGGGATCGTCACTACGGACCTGATGCTGCTCGACGCCAGCCCACGCGCCCTGATCGGGCAGCTCGACCGCGCGCTCTCCGGTCCGCTGATGCCGGCGATCGACGCCTGCAACGCCCGCTTCGGCCGCGGCAGCGTCGTTCCGACCGCGCTGGGCTCGTCGAGAAGCGGACGTGGAGCACGAAGTTCGAGATGCGCACGCCGCGCTACACGACGCAGGTCAGCGAGCTACCGGTCGCGGTGGAGGACTAAGCCCGATCAACCAACGCCATCATCGCGTGGGCCACCGGGCCTCAAGGCCTGGGGTATAAAGGATACGGGACGAAATCTCGTCACTGGCGTTGACGGCGGTGCGCCCTGCGATCGCGTCGGGCTTCCAGGAAACCGCCGTATGCCGACCAGCGCGACCGAAGCTCCGAAGCCGCCTGCCCAGGTACCGCCGCCCCTTGTCCCGGGTTTGCGCGGGCTCCTGACCCTTGCGGTCGGCGTGGTGCTGGTGGCCGCCCTGTACTTCGGTCGCGAGGTGTTCATCCCCCTGGTGCTGGCGGTGCTTCTCAGCTTCGTCCTGGCCCCGGTAGTCAACCTCCTTCGTCGGATCAAGCTTAGACGCGTGCCTTCCGTTATCGTCGCGGTGCTGCTAGCACTCGGCGTCATCGGTGGCATCGGCGCGGTCATCGGAACCCAGGTCGCGGGGCTTGCCGGCAACCTGCCGCAATACCAGGCCACCGTGCAAAAGAAGTTCGCTGGGCTTCAGCAGGGTTGGCTCGGCGAGGCCAACAAGGTCATCGCGAAGTTCAGCCACGAGGTTCACGACGCCACTCAAAAGGCGGATGCCGCAGGGACCACGGCCGCGACAGGCCCCGCGGGCGACACGCCGAAGGCTCAGTTGGTCCGCGTCCAGGAACCTGAGATCTCCCCGTTGGCGCTGGCTGAGAAGGTGCTTGGCCCAATCTTCGAGCCCCTGACCACGGTCGGCATCGTGCTCGTCGTGGTGGTGTTCCTGCTGCTCCAGCGCGAGGACCTGCGCAACCGGATGATCCGCCTGTTCGGGTCGAGCGACCTGCACCGCACGACGGTGGCGATGGACGATGCCGCGGGCCGGCTCGGCACCTATTTCCTCGCCCAGCTCGGCATGAACGCCGCTTTCGGCGTCATCGTCGGCGTCGGCCTTTGGATCATCGGCGTGCCCAACCCCCTCCTGTGGGGCGTGTTCTCGGCGCTGATGCGCTTCGTGCCTTACATCGGCGCTTTCATCTCAGGAGTTTTCCCGGTCGCCCTGGCAGCCGCGGTGGACCCGGGCTGGTCGATGGTCATCGCGACTGCGGCGCTCTTCCTGATCGCCGAGCCGATTTTCGGGCAGGTGATCGAGCCGCTGCTGTACGGTCACTCGACCGGGCTCTCGCCCTTCGCGGTGATCGTCTCGACCTTGTTCTGGGGCTTCCTCTGGGGTCCCATCGGCTTGATCCTGGCCACCCCGTTCACCGTTTGCCTCGTTGTGCTCGGCCGTCACGTCGACAGCTTGGAGTTCTTCGACGTTTTGCTCGGTGACCGCCCGCCACTCACCCCGGTGGAGAACTTCTACCAACGCATGCTCGCCGGTGACCCGGACGAGGTACGGGAGGTGGCCGAAGGCATGCTGAAGGATCGCTCGCTGTCCTCGTACTATGATGAGGTGGCGCTGAAGGGCCTGCAGCTCGCCGCCAACGACTTCGCGCGCGGGGTCGTTACCCCCGCCCAACTGGAAAACATCCGCGCTTCCGCCCGTTCGCTAGTCGAGGATTTCGAAGGCCACGACGACGTTGAGCCGGCCGTCGATGCCAAGGCGGTCAATCCGTCCGACACCCCGACGCTGGCCGAAAGGACGCACACGAAGACCGAGGCGGTGCCGGCCCAGGCCCCACCGCGGGATGCACTCCCAGAGGCGTGGCGCGGCGAGGCGCCGGTGTTGTGCCTTGCCGGACGCGGCCCGCTCGATGAGGCCTCCTCGGCGATGTTGGCGCAGCTACTGCGCAAGCACGGGCTCGGCGCGCGCGTGACGCCCTATCAATCCGCCTCGCGCGAGGGCATCCGCGAGCTCGAACTCTCCGGCGTAGCGATGATCTGCATCTCCTACCTCGACATCACCGGGAACCCATCGCACCTGCGCTACCTGCTGGAGCGGCTGAAACGACGGGCGCCCGGCGTACCCGTGCTAGTCGGCCTGTGGCCCGTCGGAGAAGAGGTTCTCACCAATGCTGCGCTCGGCCGGCAGGTTGGGGCGGATGCCTATGTTTCTTCGCTACGCGACGGCGTGGATGCTTGTTTGAGTGCTGCCGGTAAGGCGGTCGTCGACAGAAGCGCGGCCGCCTGACCTGTTCGAACCGCGCTTGCTGCTGTGCGTCGTAGGGCTTCTGCTGACCACGCCGGAGGAGTGGCGCACGTGGCTTGAAGGCGCCGGCGGAGGGGGCATTGCAGCTTCAGCGGCCGCTGCCAGACGCCGGTATAATGGAGGTTGCTCGTGGATCGCGTAGCGATGGCACCTGATTTGGCCCAGCCAGCCATTCCCGTAGCTTCGTCCAGCGTCGCTTCACACTGCCACCTCGAACTGCCATGCCGATCGCCTTGCGCTGACCGATCAGCACGACGAGCTGCTTGCCGCGGGTGACGCCGGTGTAGAGGAGGTTCCTAGCCAGCATGTTGAAGTGCTGTGTCACGATCGGGATCACCACTGCGGGATACTCCGAGCTCTGGCTCTTGTGGATCGTGGTGGCGAAGGCCGGTACCAGCGTGTCGAGCTCGCCGTAGGGGTAGACGACTTCCCGCCCGTCGAAGGTGACCACGACCGCGCCGTCCTCCTCGTCGATGCGCGCCACCATGCCCAGATCGCCGTTGAAGACGTCGCGGTCGTAGTCGTTCTGGGTCTCCATGACCCGGTCGCCGGGGGCGAAGCGCCAGCCAAAGCGCTCGATCTGCTGAGCCGGGTTCGGATTGAGCACGCGCTGGAGCTCGTGGTTGAGGTTGCGCGATCCAAGCGAGCCACGCAGCATCGGCGTCAGGACCTGTACGTCGCGGATCGGATCAAGACCGAACGAGCGTGGGATGCGCTTGGTCACGACCTCGATCAGCTTAGCGACACCGACGTCAGGATCGTCGATCTCGATCAGGTAGAAGTCGACCTTCTCGCCCGGCTGTGGCCGCTCCGGCATCTGGCCCTGATTGATGCGGTGGGCGTTGACGATGATCCGGCTCTCGGCTGCCTGCCGGAACACCTCGGTCAATCGCGCCACCGGCACGCGGTCAGCCGGGACCGGGAAGCATGGCCAAGCCAGCGCCGGATGTCCGGGCCGCAGAGGACGAATACAGCCGCGGCTTGCTCGACTTCACGGCCGATGCCGTTGCCCTCGATGCCGCTCGCCGTGTGGCCGCGGTACGGCTCGACCAGGCGCAGGCGCTCTGTAAGGCCTTCAGCGAGAAGGAGGTCGAGGCCCGGGCTCGCGATGCCGAGTTCGCCCGTGTCGAGCGCTACGAGGCCGCTCGCGCCCAGGCCGACGATGCTCGCCGGGCACTCGCGGAGATGTACCCCCAGCTCGCCGGAGATCTGGTCTCGCTTCTCCGTGTTGCAGCCGAGGCCGAGCTGGCTGTGAAGGCGGCCGATGCCGACCTTCCCCGCAACGCGATCCCGCTCGCCAACGTCGAGGGCAACGACGGCGCCAACTTCCACGACCGGGCTATCGAGGCTCATGGAGCACTGAACGATCCCGAAGCTCAGCGCCAGGCGGGCTCAGAAGCTCAGCGCAGAGCCGCCTTGGTCCTTAGCACGGTCGGTTGCGGCTGGAACGGCAAGCAGGTCTTTATGCCTCGCCCAGAAGAATGACAGTCGATGCCCCGGCCGACCCTGCGGTCCGGGGCTTCCGGGCGGCCGTCATGCCGTTCAGCCGCTCGTCTCCGCGCTCGGCAGAAGCTATCTCTGCCGGCCGCCTTGTGGAGACGAAGCATGTTCACTCACGTCATGATCGGCAGCAACGACCTGGCGCGGGCCCAGGCCTTCTACGACGCCACGTTCGCCGCGTTGGGCGGCAAGCCCGGTGAGATGGATGCCAGGGGTCGGCTGATCTACGTCTATGATGGCGGCCGGCTGATGGTCACGACGCCGATCGACGGCAAGCCGGCGACCGCGGCCAACGGCGGGACCATAGGCATCGCCGCCGCGAGCCGCGATCACGTCCTTGCCTGGCACGAGGCCGGCAACGCGCATGGCGGCACCGCGATCGAGAGCCCGCCCGCCGAGCGCCCCAACGGGTCGTTCGTGGCCTACCTGCGCGATCCTGATGGGAACAAGCTGACCGTGCGAACGCAGCCGGCGAAGTGACGTGGATCGGCAGGCAGGGTGGTGGGGCGGAGATCGGACCGCCAAGCCGGCCTGACGCCGCTCGGCGCCCCGTCCTGGCACAGGGGCGATCGTCCTGCGCAGGTGCCGGCTTAACCGCGGCGCGGCATCCTGCATCAGGGCCGCGTCGCGTATCGGCCCACGCTGGTGAGATCCGGGGTTCCCCCGTCCCATGAGCAGATCGGGGCGGGGCCGAACCGTCGGAGGCCTCCGCCGCCGTGCGGGTCAGGATCGCGGTGGTAGGCGCCGGACCAGCGATCGCAGCAGATCCCGAGACGAGGAGGCGATCGTGTTGCTTAGGTGTGCGAGTTCACCGTTCACCTTCCGGATGGACGCATCGTGCGCAATCCCGATGACCTGATTAAGGTGTCGGACGCCATAGGACCCGATCGCCACATCCGGTGCAATTGGTAGCCAAAGCTCTACATCGGGGTCGCCGAGATCCCGCCGCCCGCTCCGGGACATGAGGCGAACCACTGGGTAGCTGGCCAGGATGAAGCGTCGGTCAGGCCGGGTGATGCGAGCAATCGATAGACCCCGTGCGTCCAGTGCTTCCACGATGGTCGGGGAAAGTGACATCAGCGCTCCCATCCGAGCGGAGCGTTCGAAATCTGCCAAGCTGCTCGGCGACAGGTGCCGCTCGCGTTCTTCTGGCTGTATGGCGCCGTGGATACCCTCCCATGTGGCGATCGACTGCTCGGCGAGGTCGCGCATGGGGGCATCGAACGACAGGCCCCGGAAGAACTCTGGGCATCGCTTGAGTTGAACGTGGAGGAATAGGAGGAGGATCGCCCGCTCGTCTTCGGTGAGATCCCAGCCACCGCCCGCATGGACGTGCTTCACGATGCGATCGATGACAGGGTCTGCCGCATTCTCGACCGCTCCGAGCGTGCGCTCGACGAGATCGCTCGGCGCTCCATCGGGACCTGTCACCGTGTAGAGGTGGCGCTCCTTGAAGATGCCGGCCGGTGCGCTGCGAAAGTAGCCGCGTTCCGGCCAGCGCCGGTCGTACACCCACAACATGCCGGCAGCATCGGCGAACCGCTTCTGCAGCATTTTCGGGATGAAGTGCTGCCCGGTAGGAAAGCTCATGATGCCGGCGCCCAACGCAAAAGCGGCAGGACCTCTCGGCACGTTGCTGCCATCGCGTCGTCGACGCGCACGGCATCAACGCCGCCCTCCAGGCATAAGACGGCGATGTGCCCCCCCATTTTCATCGTCGTTGGCGAACAGGCCGAGGACGTTTTCTGTCGACTGGATCTGATCGGGCATGCGGATGACCCGAGCCTTCTTCCCGTAGGTCAGCGCTCCGTGCTTCAGCGCGGCGGAGGCGTCGCGGATAGCAGCGTAGCCGGGACAGCGTCCAGCAAGACGGTCCCGGAACCCTTCGTCGCCCTTCAGATCGGCAACCTCGGGGTGCCCTGCGGCGCGTAGATGCTCGAGCAGGATGCCCACAAGAGCGTCGAGAGTGAGGATCGCGTTGACGACCAAGCGCATGTCGTCTGGCGCGGCCTCCACAGCATGGATGTTCGGGATGACAACGGTCTCGAAGAAGAGCAGGGGCTTCGTCATGACCGTCTCCTCAGCGATCAGGAGCGCCGCCTCACGCCGCGCTCGGCTCGTTGATCCGGCGCGGCCAGCCCGGCTTCCGCGAGCGGTAGTGCGCCGACAGCAGAACGGGATCGCGCAGCGCCGCCCGGCACACCATCGTGACAGTCGCAAGCTACCACTTTCGGCGCCGCAGTGCTGGGCATCCGGCCAGCCATGGCCTGCGCCTTCTTCAGCGCCCCGCTCTCGGTCCGCACCACCTCGCGGTCGCAGGGCACCAAGCGCTTGCGCTTCACCACGAAGGTCTGACCACGAACGTCGTCTTCTTTCCCATCGCCCCCCCGCCGACCCAGCCCGGTCGGGCATACCAGCGAGCACGACCGCGGCGCGCCGATGCGCTCGGTATCGACCACGGTGGCGTTGTCGGAGGCGACGAACGACACGCTGGCCCTGATCAGGGCGGCCCGGCTCGGCGTCGCGAAGATCTGGCGCGAGCCCGGCGTCCGGCCCTGGCGGTTCAGCAAGGCCGGGATCGTCACCACGGATCTGATGCGGCTCGACGCCAGCCCGCGCGCCCTGATCGGGCAGCTCGACCGCGCGCGCTCCGGGCCGCTGATGGCGGCGATCGACGCCTGCAACGCCCGCTTCGGCCGCGGCAGCGTCGTCCCCGCCCGCGCAGGCCTCGTGGAGAGGCGGTCCTGGAGCACGAAGTTCGAGATGCGCACGCCGCGCTACACGACGCAGGTCGGCGAGCGGCCGATCGCGGTGGCCGGCTGATGGAGCGCCTGTGTGACTTACGCGGGCGCCGACTCGTCGAGCGGCCTTTTCTGTACCTGTGGTTGTGGCGCTATCGCCTCCCGTAGGGCGCAGGTGGGGGATCACGGCTCGGATCGTCGACGAGTGCGTCGATGACATGAACCGGGATCGACTGAAGCGGGCAGGTGCTTCCGCCATTGTCCGGCCGCTACGCGGCTACCCGGAGATGATCGTTCGCGCCATCGTTGCGCCCGGTACGGAATGGGTCGTCGAGCGCCTGTTCTCCAGCGAAGGCGACGAGTGTCTGCGCTTCGATGTTATGTTGAATGAGATGGCTTGGTCCGATGTTGTCATGGCCGTGCTCGAAGCGAACTACGGGGCGCCGGTCGGATATGCCGACGTTCAGGGGCAGCCACACAGCAATCCACCCCCTCATGCCTTGGTTACTGCCGAAGCCCTGTTCGTGCTGGTCGATGAGACACAGCGACCGACCAATGCAGCCCTTCAGAAGATCCTCGACACCCGTACTCAGCAAACGAGGGCATGAGGAGCGCTCCGCATTTCGGCGGAGCGCTTAGATCACTCAGTAGAAGTTTCGACGGCCGTAGCCGTAGCCGCGACCCCCGCCGTAGCCGCGGCCATAACCGCCATAGCCCCGGCCGAAGCGCGGTCCGCCGTAGCCACGTCCACCATAACCGTAGCCACCACGGTAGCCCCGACCGTAACCGCCACGGCCATAACCACCGCGGCCGTAGCCGTAGCCGAACTGAACAGGCTCGACCGTAGGCGCCGTCTCGGGGATGGCGGCGACCCCAATCTGTGCGGCGGAAGCCGGAGCAGGTGCGAGAGATAAACCTGCGATGAGCAGGCTTAGCGCCAGAAACATGGTCTTCAGCAAAGGGTTACTCCTTGTGAGCGCGCAGCGTTCGACCTGAGCGTTCGAGACCCTATCAGGTGTCGGTCCTGTCACCAGCACGCTGGTTCAGCAGGTGCCGGGAAGGTAGCGCCGTTCTCGATCAGTCGCTGACACCCAACCCCTCGTACTCCCCCGTTACTCCGGGTCAGCGGCTGATCCGTTGGCAGCGGGTTCCAGGAACGTGGTCAGCACGTTCGAGCTGACTTTGCCGGCGCTCGGATCACCGCGATCCAACGGCACTTAGCGACCGCGATTATTCTTCAGGCGCCTGCCGTCTACGTACCAGCGCTGCGCAAGCCAGCCGTCGAGATCATCAAGCAAGCTGCCGACAACCACGGCGTAAGCGACGAAAATCGTTGTCGAAAGCCACCAAATCCTCAACGGCAAAATTTCGTAGAAATATAAAAATTTCACATAAGATATCTTTTGATGTACAAGTGGATATCAGTTCCAGCGCGGAGGAGACGATGTCAAATCCGCTGATCATGAAGCTTGAGCACGCGGGCGGCCTCGAAGATGCGGATAGAGCGACGCTCATGGCGTTGTCCGCCGTGACGCGACAGGTCGAGGCTCATTGCGCTTTAAGCCACGAAGGTGATCGTCCTGAGACCGTGCACCTCGTCATGGAAGGCCGTGCCTTCCGCTACAAGCTTCTGCCAAACGGGAAGCGGCAGATCCTGGGGCTGCTGCTGCCAGGCGACTTCTGCGATTTCCAGGTAGCGATCCTAGCTCGACGGGACCACAGCATTGGTACGCTCACCCCTTGCCGGATCGCGGAAATCCGTAGCGCGACGATCCTCGACATAACGACCAGGTTACCCAACGTTGCCCGTGCCTTCTGGTGGGCGACGCTCGTTGATGAGAGCATTCTGCGCGAGTGGCTAACGGGGCTGGGAAAGCGCCAGTCGTTAGAGAGGATAGCGCATCTTTTCTGCGAACTGCTTCTTCGCTTGCAGGCTGTGGGCCATGCCACGGCGAGCGGCTACGATCTGCGACTGACGCAGCTCGAACTTGCCGACGTGGCTGGGCTCTCGTCGGTACATGTCAATCGCGTACTTCAAGAGTTGCGCAAACAAGGTCTTATCGAATTCAGGCACAGCCATTTGAAGATTTTAGACTTATCGCGGGTTAGGACCCTCTGCGACTTTGACTCGAACTACCTTCACCTGGACCTTCGCACGGCCTAAGCCTGAGCCGTGCAGCCGTCCCTCGAGCAGTCTCTCGGGTAGCAAGATCAGAGTGCTCAGGCGACCATGCTACCGAGATGGCGCCACTTTTACCAACGATGCGACCGCTCATCCCACACGCTGCTCAGAATGAGGATATGGATCACCTCATCGAGGTGAGCAGAAGGCTTTTCGATCTGCTACAGCACCCGTTTCCTGACGCTTGCGCGCCGCGCGGCGGTTGCGAACGCCGACAGGCAGCCCGGCACAGAGAGTACGCGATGACAGGTCGGTAGAGGCCAGTTCCCTGCGCCGTGGCCGTGAAGCCTCGTGCTGGGTGATTGCGTGAAGGTCGGTGCTGCGGGGAACAGGAACCGGCGCGCCGGCTTAAGGCCTGCTTCGATCGCTTCCGGCAGAGCTTCTCGGTAGCGGGCGCTTCTCAGATCCCAGGACGAACAATCATGCGCATACACGAATGCACGTGCGTCCTCCGGGCTCTGATCGAAAAGGCGCAACGCGAGGATCTGGGTGCGGCCCAGAACGCTATTCTACGGTTCGCCATGAACCAGTCCGAGCTACAGGCCAGAGCAGCGGCCATGGATGAACTGCTACTGGTTCTTGCGAGTGAAGCAGGTACCAACAGCGGCTCCGATCGGCAAAAAGCCTTCCGCACAGTCGTCGTGTCGATGATCGAACGGACGAAACTGACGGTTGGGCCTAGCTCATCTGCTCGCGTGAGATAACGCCTCGAGCGATTATACCGTTCGCACATACGCCCGGTTCAGACTTTGCGGAGGGCAAAGACTCAGGTGGCCCACTGCTGGGTGTTCGCGGTTGAAGCAGCGACTTTCGCGGACTGACCCATGCCAGAGGGCTTCCTCGATCCGACCGCTCCCATTTAATACACATCACAGCGTGGCTGACCATGATCCACATTGGGCATCGGTCGTTATTATGCAGGAACCTCACCCAAAAGCGTTGGTGCGGGGGTTGGCAGGGATGGCTCTGCCTCCGAATGGTGTAGCGCGGGCCCCGCCTTGAGTGTCAGGCTGGTGGCCTCGACGAAGCTTTCTGCGAGAGCACGGATTTTATCGCGAGCTTCCCGCTCCATCTCAGCGTTCGCTTGGTCTTTAAGTGGAACGGAAACGGATCCTGTAAGGCGCCCGGCGTCGGTGATCAATGCAAAGTTGAACCGGTCGGACCGGCTACGTCGGATGATGTAATGCGGCTTGGCCAAAAGGCGGTTCTCCGCGGATGCCATTTCCGGTCTCTACGGCGAAGAGGCCGGCTCAGTTTCAAGCCCACCGGGAAGGCGCTCCGGCCAAGGACAGAGTTAGGCCCCCTTGGAGCCGCGCTCCTCAGCCAGCATCAGCTCGATTAAATCTTCGGGGCTTACGGGCTTCATCGACGCGTCGTGAACGGTCACTCTCCAGCCCTGCCGCATGAGCCGATCTCGTTGTTCCACCGCGATCCAAGCCGCCGAGCACCGCACAACCTTCCGCTCCACATATCGAGAAGCGTGGACATAGTAGGTGAGCCGCATTGTGCCTGCCTTAGGCAACGAGCACGCCAATAAAAAGGCGCGCCGAGTGGAGGCACGCCAAGCTAGGCTTTGTTTGACCTTCGGGGGAAAGCCAAACTCTCGTTACCACAAAGCTCGGCTGTGTCGGCTCAAAAGCGCAGCATGGAGTAGCAAGGCTGCCTAGCCGGGCGGGTCGTATCGCCCGAGCATGACGAGGGCATCCCAAAGCTCGAAGGCTCGCCCGTTCGCCATCGCGCGGGCCATCAGCAAAGCCTCATTGTCGGATGCAGCATCGACCTCCGAGATCGAGAAGCCAAGGCCAGGGGCGTTGAAGAGGATCACGCGGTAGCTAGGGATCCAAGAGACACTATAGCCTGGGCTAGCCCCCGCTGCGTCATCCGCCATGTTGCGCTCTGCCTCATGGGCGAGAGCACAGGCCCCCGGTCATCGGCGCCCAATCAGCGTGCCGACAATGCGCTCTTTTAACAAATGATATTGCCAGAGCTATCAAAAAATCGAGGCAGCTCGGATGCTCATCGCCCTACCGCAGCAGCCAAAGCCCCGTGTAGGTGAGCGCTGCCGAGTAGACGGCGCGACCGTCCTCATCGGTCACCAGAACCGTCACGGCCCGGTGCTCGCCGCCCTTTGGAACTTCATCCCTCGCGACGGTCGGAAGCAGCTTCTTGGCCTCCATGGCAACGGATTGCAGGTCGGTGCACTCAACGCCGACATCGTCTCGAGTATAGCTGCCATCTTGGATGTCGAAGAAGTAACGCGGCACGGGCACCTCCAGGCGCCGAGCACCTAAGCTACCCGAAACCGCTCGCGCATTAACCTAGGTCAGAAACGAACGCAGCGGTCATGCGCTAATGTACCATGGTGCTCAGGTACTTAGAGGGCCAGCCATGCACCCCCTGGAAGCCAACGCGTTGCGGACGACACGCGCCCTTATTGATCGGTCCAAAACACATCGAGCCGAGCTTGCCACGACTCTTGAGGCGACCCGTCTCTTGATCCAAGCTTCACAGGATCTCGTCACGCGCCTTCAGGCGAAATGTGATCAGCTTCCCGGCGTTCGCCGCTGAGCGGACCGCATTCGCCGTGGGCATGAGTATGTAGAGCACGGTTTTGGCCGCCATCGCGCGAGAACCCTGCAAGGTCAGTCCAGGCCATCCTCAAGCGGGACGGTCTCGCTGAACGGTACCGTGAGCACGTGGGTGCCGGCTTCGTCGGTGACCTCGAACGAGCACACCATCCAGTCGCGGATCATCGTCAGCCTGTCCCGCGCGATCATCTTGCGAGCCTCGGACAGGGCGTGGTCGCGGGCAGCTGCCACGTCGGGCAGCTCATCGCCCTCTTCATCGATCGCCAGCCCTGATGGACCTTCGCGGTGCCGGACGCTGAAGAAGAACCGGGGCATCAACTGCTCTCGATCAGTCGCGCATACTCACGCTCGGGCAGGCCGTAGCCCTCGTCAACAACCGCCTCCAGGGCTGCGCGGTTCAGGATCGTGATGCGACCTCGCCGCGCACGGATCAGGCCGTGCCCCTCCAGGGCCTGCACCGCCAGGGTCGTGCTGCTGCGCTGCGCGCCCAGCATCGTGGACAGGAACTCGTGTGTGAGTGCGAGGTCATCGCCGTCCAGCCGGTCGTGGCACATCAGCAGCCAGCGGGCGAGGCGCACGTCGATGTTGTAGGCGGCGTTGGCGAAGGCGGTCTGCGCCGTCTGCAGCATCAGAGTTTGGGCGTAGTGTAGCAACAGCTTGCGCAGCAACGGGCTCGCGTCGATCGCCTGATCCAGATCCGCGGCGTTGATCGCCAGCATTTCACCCGCGTTCTGGACGAAGTGATGAAGCGGCGTCCGATCGACGCCCATAAGCACTGGCGCGCCCCCGACGAGACCCTCGCGACCGATCAGCCCGACCTCGACCTTGCCGGAGCCCGCGCTGACGATCGAGGCGAAACCGCTCTCCGGGAAGAACAGCGTTTGGATCGGCTTATCGGGCGTGATGAGCGTCTGGCGCAGCTCAGTGGTGACGAGCTTCAGGTGCGGCTGGAGCCGCGCGAAATCGTCGGCAGGCAGGGCCTTCAGCAGACGGTTTTGGACGGTGGATTGCTGAGGCCGGGACACCACGCTCTCGCTCCCAGGGAGGGCAAGAGCACGCGCTGTCTCCTAACCGCCTACGCCCAGAATGACCGGCAGGCGACACGCCAAGTAAGCGAATGGGTTCCGATAGGTCAACTGTCAAGAACCAGACATAAACAAATGTGAAACACGGCATTGCGCAGTGTCGGCTATCACACCGAAGGTTGCGCATCTCTATCCGGTGTTATGGCCCAAGGTTTATAAACCAGTTGCGGGGCCCACGCGATCGGCAAGTGGCTCTGCAGTGCCGTGAACGGGAGCTATGCATGGATCCGATGAGTCAGCAGGCGTCTGTGCTGCTCGCGGAACCTGACGCGATCGTTGCCATGGACCTCAGCGACGCTTTGGAGACGGCAGGCTACCGGGTGCTCGGCCCCTGCGCGACGACGGCGGACGCCCTGCAGACCCTTGAGCGCGAGCAGCCGACCTTGGTCGTCCTCGACGTAAAACTGCGGGACGGCCCCTGCACTCCCCTGACGCGCGAGCTGCATCAGCTCCAGATCCCCTTCCTGATCCACACCGGCGTCTCCCGCGACAACCCCGTAGCTACCAGCTTCCGCAACGCGCCCTGGCTGATCAAGCCGGCTTTACCAGAGGATGTGGTCGCCCTGGTGGACGAGTTGGCCCTGTGCGGTGCTGCATCCTTCAGCACTCAAGCGCCCCCGCCGCCTTGGCCGGCCGAAGCTGCGGAAGACAAGGGCAATCCGCTGGTGCGCAAGCTGGAGGGCTTCGCGTCCTTGTCGGAGGCCGATAAGGCGGTGCTGAAGCAGATCAGCGTCCCCTCGCAGGCCGTCCCGTTGCGGGCCGATCTCGTCCGGGAGGGCGAGGCACCGAAGGGCGTGTTCCTGATCCTGGAAGGCATGGCCTGCCGTCACAAGGTGCGAGCGAACGGCGCCCGCCAGATCACTGCCTACCTGGTGCCCGGCGACCTCTGCGACCTGGACGTAGCGTTGCTCGACACGATGGACCATTCGATCACGACGCTTTCGGCCTGCCGCGTGGTCCGCATCGCGCCGGAGACGATTGCCGAGGTGATGGAGAACCATCCTCAGATCGCCCGCGCGCTGCGGATGACCACGTTGGTGGACGAGGCGACGCTGCGCGAGTGGCTGGTGAACGTCGGCTGCCGCTCGGCGCTGGAGCGGGTCGCGCACTTGTTCTGCGAGCTTCAGGTTCGGCTGGCGGCGGTAGGCCTGGCCGAGGACAAAAGCTACGACCTGCCACTGACGCAAGAGGCCCTCGCCGACACCACCGGCCTGTCGAGCGTGCACCTCAACCGCACACTTCAGGAACTCCGCCGGCAGGGGCTAATCAAACTTCAACGCCGCCGACTGACGATCCTCGACCTTCCCCGCCTCAAGGCATTGGCCGAGTTCAAGGCCAACTACCTGCATCTGGGAGAGCGTGCTGCGGCATGAACCTTCATCTCCAGGCTGTGCAGGTCGCCACGGGAAGCGACGACCAGGAGAGCCGACTCGTCTTCGCCGACGGGTTCCTTGCCGCGGTGCTGGTGCAGCTGTCCGAGCAGCACGGCGAGGACGCAGGCAAGTGGTTCCTGGAGGCTGGCTTCGGCCGCATCGATGATTATCGACCGCCGATCTTTGCCGACCTTGATGCGGCGCAGGCCTGGATCGAGGCCCGCCTTGCCGGCATTGGCGAAAGCGCTCCGTAGCGCCGACCTTGCCCCCCTGTCGACAGGCCAGGCCCAGCCTCACCAAGGCAGGCTGCAAACGGACATTCCCAACTTCTGCAACGTGTCGATAGCAACCTGAACGACATGTCGGGGATCCGACCGTTTTTCGGACGAGCGAAGTGCGCTTCGTGAGGCAGCTGCCGGGTTGCTGCTTCCTGTCGGGATTGCGTGTCTAGAAATCTAACGTCGAGATAACGGTCGAAGGCGACCCTGACATGCCGCTGAGGTTGACCGCCTTGTGTAGGAGGTCTCCTCACCCAACATCTGCACTGGGCGGCCGGTAGCTGTCCTCCGTGTCCCACTGAAGGGGTGCAGTCGTCATGAAGCGCTTGTTCGTTGTCGCCGCTATGGGCCTCTCCGCAATCACCCTGAGCACGGGGGCGGAGGCGAGGGGCTGCATCAAGGGCGCCATCCTCGGTGGGATCGCCGGGCACTACGCGGGCCACGGCGTCCTAGGAGCTATCGGCGGATGCGCCGTCGGCCGCCACCTCGCCAATGAGCAGGCCACGCGTCAGGCGCAGCAGCCGGTGCCCCAGCAGGGGCGCTAACCTGCCCTACGAAGCGAGGCGCGTCGACCGGACCCGCCATGCGTCTCGCTCCTCCCGCGCCTCAGCTAGCTCGGCTTGCAAGCCCTCTACAAGGACTTGCAGCTCGCCGGCGTCGACCGCCATCTCAATGAGCTGATCCTGCGCCTCCGTGAGTTGAAGGCGCGGCTCGGCGTTTTCTAGGGCGAGTTCGAGAAAAGCTAGGTCTTGGGCAGTCCCGCTTTCCCTCATTCTGCATCAGGTGCGCTGATCGCGTTGGCCGTTGGTCTACCGCCAGCTGAATAGGTGTGATCCATCAGGTCCTCGGCGCTTGCCCGCGGCGCCCGGTAGGCCAGCACGTAGTAGCCGGGATCCGGATCGCCGGCCGGGGTCGCGACCGCCGTGAGGCTGGTCTGCCGCAGATTCTGACGCCCCGGCAGGCGGACGAGTGCCGCGAAAGGGTTGAAGCGCTCCGCCTCGGCAGCCGTCACCCGCATGGCGACGTAGCGGTCGCCCGCGAGTGGAACCGCGAACGGTGCCCAAGTGGCGCGGATGCCGTGGCCGTGCGTCCGCAGAGCGGCCAGCACCCGCGGCTTGATGCAGTCGAGATGAATGTGGAGCTGGTCCTGGCTCCGGCCTTGCGCCCAGTTCACCGCCAGGCCGACCTCCGCGACTGGTATGCGGCCCTTGGGCGGGTCCGATACGAATCGCCGGGCAGCGAGGGCGGCGCGCCAGTAGGCGGTCCCCCTTTCGCCCCGCAGCACAAGCGCTTCCAGTCCCACGACCGTATCCGTTGGCATGACAACGACGTGGGTCGGTTGGCCCGGTGCGCGAAGCACTGCCGTCCCCGGGCGATCCTTGTCGCCGAGATCTACGTCGAGGCAGGGGAAGGTCCGGTTGGCGACCGACTTGGCGAGGACGCACGTCTTGAGGGCGGCCCAGAGCACGTCCCGGCTTGCATCTCCTGCGGCTCGCGCAGGCGCCGACAGGGTGGTCAAGAGGATCGGGAGGGGCACGATCCGGCGCATGGTGTCCTTTGCGATCCGTCTGCCCCGGCTAGAGCGACGTGTCGCCACGACCGAACGTCTCATGGACGATCCACCGACCGGCCGCAAAAAAAACGGCGCACACGGCTCAATCGCGTTAGGTCCGCACCGTGCTTCCCCGGTGCAACCCCGCCCTATGCCGAGGAAGCACCGAATTTGTAAGCGGTTATAAAACACTGTTAAATATAGGAAATTAGTGAGCGCGTTGGGGTTCGAACCCAAGACCTACAGATTAAAAGGAAGTAGCTGTCGAACTCAGCGGATCCCTTGTACATCAAGCCCTTAGTGCATAAACCGTTGTCTGGCATGGTTTTTCTTGTGGCTATCTCCTGACAGGGATAGCCACCGATCGCCACAAAATACCTTTCCAAGTGCGGACACGGTACGGACATGGCGAGCACTGCGAAACGGATTACGGAGACCCTCGCGAAAGGTGCCCCTCGACCGGCCTCTAGTTACGTCATCATCTACGACACCGAGTTGAAGGGCTTCGGTCTGCGCGTCACCGCTGCGGGTGCTCGGGCCTTCGTACTGAACTACCGGGCGGGCGGCATCGAGCGACGCCTTACCATCGGGCGCTATCCCGAATGGTCCTCCGCTGCCGCTCGCAAGCACGCCGAGGGACTGAAGCGTCGGATCGACGTCGGCGACGACCCGATGGCGAAACGGCACGAGGATCGAGCGGCTCTTACCGTTCGGGAGTTGTGCGTCCTTTACGAGACCCGTCATCTCCCCGGCAAAAGCCCCGCCTCGCGACGGGACGATATGGCGATCATCCGCAAGATCGTTCTACCTCGCCTCGGCAGCCTCAAGGCGGCCAGCGTTCGGTACGCTGACATCGAGGATCTGCACCGAATCGTATCTCAAGAGACCCCCTACCGCGCGAACCGTGTCGTCGCGCTTTTGTCGAAGCTGTTCACTCTCGCGATCAGGTGGGAGGTGATCACGACCAATCCCGCTAAGGGTGTCCAGAGAAACCCGGAGCAGGCGCGCCAACGGTACCTGTCCGAGGATGAACTACGACGGCTGCTCGATCTCCTCGTCGACCATCCGAACCGAACGGCCGCCGACGCGGTGCTTCTCCTGCTCCTTACCGGGGCGAGGCGGATGGAGGTGCTGTCGGCCACCTGGGATCAATTCGATCTGATTGAAGGCGTGTGGACGAAACCGTCGGCGAGCACAAAGCAGCGGCGTTTGCATCGAGTTCCCCTGTCAGGCTCCGCCATTGAACTCCTGGAGAAGCGCAAGAGAAATGCGCCGGGCGCCTCGGCGGTTTTCCCAGGGCGCGACGGCGAGACCGCCATCACCGACATCAAGAAATTTTGGGCATCGCTATGTCGGGCCGCCGAGATCGATGGCGTGCGCCTCCACGATCTCCGTCACACGTTTGCGTCGACCCTTGTGTCGGACGGGGCCAACCTTCCGCTCATCGGAACGCTGTTGGGGCACACCCAAGCGCAGACGACCATGCGGTACGCGCACTTGTTCGATCATCCGCAGCGGGCTGCCGTCGAGCGCCTCGGCAGCAGCATCATGGCATTGCAACGCAAGGGCTCACGCTAGACAACCTCATCGGAACTGCGCTCAGATATCAATACACATGTATTATGCAATTAATTGCACAGTCATGAGTGCGTATTTGTGCGGTCTTGAGAATAGTTGGGTCATCCTGTTGACAGCGCGTGTCCCCTCCCCCATTTCAGATCCGCGTCATTGATCCAGCGGGTGGCTGCAGATCGAGCAACTAAGCTCGAAGCAATCCTATCCCCGCAGATCGGCCAAGGAGGGCAGGACGTCGACGGTGTATTCCGTCGGGCTGTCCTCCGTGGCCAAGCCCGACGGCCAATTAATTTGGCATCTTGGGGTGATCGTTATGGCGCATACAGCAAACCCTCAGCGGCGAGACCTGTTCGCGGAACTGGTGGACCGAACCGCGGCCGCCGAGCTACTTGGCGTGTCTCCACGTACGCTCGACCGGTGGCATCTCCTACGCGAGGGGCCCCCGCGGATCCTCGTTGGTCGTCAGGTCCGATACCGCGTGAGTGCTCTAGAAGCGTGGCTCCTAGCTCACGAAACTACATCAATCCTTTGAAGCGCCCTTTCGCGGTATCGGAGTGCAAGGAGGCGCTGAGACGGAATGCCCATAAAGATCGTCCACAAAGGCTCCTCTAACAAGAACCAAACCGGGGCGGAAAGCAGCTTTCTACCCGCAAAGCCGATAGGGGAGGCAGCCACCACCATAACGGTATCACCTCCGTTCATCGATAAGATCAGCATCGTAGTGAAGCCGGCCAACGACGCTGATGCCGAGAACATACACAAGGCCCTATGGACGGCATTCCTGGACAAAGCTGATTTCCAGCTCGCGTCCGCTCAGGCAACCAACGGCTACCACGCGGCACGTCTCATCAATATCAAGAGCACTCCTGCTCGGCCACTCATTCAATATCGACGAAGTGAACCCGGGAAAGCTGAGCGGATCCGTTTGGAGTTTAATCCGAGGAAGTTGGGGGGCGAAGGGCTAACGGAACTGGCAGCCTGGATGGATAGCATCCTGCCGGACGGCTGGGAGTACGTCGTCACCAACGGGCATGTCACGCGCATCGACATCGCCGTCGATGTTGTCGGGGTTCGGGTCGAGAATTTTCTGTGCCTGCCAAAGCAAGGCATCACGAGCACGGTGTGGGGTGTGAATGGCCAAGTGCAGACAATCACCCTTGGTAAGAAGGGTGATCAGACGTCGATCTACAATGTCAAAGCTAAGCGCCTGAACAAAAAGCAGGGCTGGTCGGGAAAGACGAAGATCCGCGTTGAACGCCGGCTCAAAAACCCAACATTTTATGGTTTTTCGAAGCTCTCAGAGCTCGCAAATCCCTTCTCAGGCCTTGTAATGACGTTCGCTCTTCCGCCTCCCGCCGCCGACATGAAATTTTGGGAGTGGCGTATCTTCGGCGACAGCGTACAGGTCCGAGGGCTTGCTGCTGCCCTTGCCCTTCTACCCAAAGAGCGGAGGGCGAAATACCGAGCTCACCTGAAGCTGTATGCACAATCCTGGTGGAACCCCGAAGCTCTATGGGAAGGCTGGTCGAAGATCGTGGGAGCCTCACGGCTGACCGAATTTAAGCCTTGAAGGGAACCGTTCAGTGCTCACACCGCAGAAACGCTTCCTGTCTTGCGCAATTAATTGCACTAAGGTCGTTGCTGGCTTCTCACGCGGATTAAGCCAGGGACCGAACGAACAGACTGATTGCCTCGTGCCATGCCAAGGGTTGGTGCAGAAGCTGAACAACATCCACGGTCTTGCCGTCCGCGCCTAGAACCCGCGGCACGGATTTGTCCGATCGACGGACCGAGCCCGATGCGAGGGAAGCGAGTTGATCGAGGTAGCGATCCCCGACGTCCGCTCGTCCGAGCTTCACGGCCGTGTTCCAGGCGTCACCGAACGAGCCCCGGCCGTCGGTGTCGATGTAGCCCAGCGAGCCAACCGTGTCGGGGCCGGCCTGCCATCGCAGAACGACCGAGCGCCGGTACTCGGGGATCACCCCGATTTCGGATAAGCCATCCATGAAGGGGTGAAGTTGGGCCGCGAGCCCAGGCCGCCGCTGCTCCAGCACCTCGTAGAACTCGGGCTCAGACGCCGTGTAGGGCTTGGGAGGAGATCCCTTCGCCGCCGAGACCATGCGGGCGGGAGCCTGGATCTGCACGCCGGCCTCTGGCGTGAACAGCACGATGCCGCGTTCGACCAGCAGTGTCCGAAGCGGAATGCGCGGGACAACAAGGAGCCCGTCACCGACCTTCCAAACCGAGAGGTCGACGAGCGCCAAGCCGACGTGCAGGCCCGCATGGAGTTGGAGGTGGTTCGTGAGGGCTTCGACGCCTTCTTGGATGCCGTCGCCGATGATCAGGACGAGAAACCGGCTCTGACGCAACCTCCGCTCGACCGCGTCGATAAAAGACGCTTCGTCCAGATCGGAGCTGTCCCGGACGACATCAAAGAGACAACAATCGGGACAGCCTGTGGCCTTCCTCACCGCGGCTTCAAGATCGGCGTAGTGCCACCCGCCGATGGCCCTGGCGTAGTCGAGGGCCTGGGCGATCACCTCGCGTCGCGCCTCCGGGTTTCGGAACAGCTTGGCCTCCCCCAGGACGATGCCACCATTCGGGGTCAGCCAGAGGTTGTCGAGAAAGCCTGCGGGGGTCGGCAATTCTCGGCACACCGAGATCAGGGGCGAGAACGCCGGCTCGATTTCCGTGATGGGGATGATCTCGGGATGCCGATGGATCAGGTCCTGGATGAAAGCCTCGCGCTTCGTCCCGCTATCAGCGTCCTGTCCCAGCACGATCCGTTGGAGGGGCTGAACGGGGAGACCATCCTGGATCAGGGTCGGAACAGCATGCCGTGACGATGGTGGCACTGATGACGTGCTCCGCGCGGCCGAGATGTCCGGCAAGGGCATACGGCGCCCAACCCGACCGTACGTTTATGACTGATAGTCTATGGCCGCAAGCGCGGGCGTTCCGTCCATGGCCTCATGGATGTGCGGGTCCGCGTCGGCCTGAATTTGCAGAACGCCCGGCGGCAGCGTGGCCTGTCGCAGGAGGAGCTTGCCCATCTAGCGTCCGTCCATCAGACCTACCTGAGCGGGGTCGAGCGCGGGAAGCGCAATCCAACCATCGTCGTCCTCGACCGGATTGCGACGGTCCTCGACATGGACATCGAGCAACTCGTTCAGCGCCGGAAGCCCGACAAGGCAGGCAGATAGCTACACGAGGTTGACGAGCCTTTTTGAGCCAATGAAGCAAGGCATCACTTTCGATGACGTGTGCAATTAATTGCACGATGTCGTTCGATGGGATGACGTTCGTAGGGTTTGCTCGATCCAACAAGTTTCGATTTGAGGGAGCATCGCCGAAGGTTGTACGACCGTGCGCTGAAGCCGGGCGCCGCAAGCGCCCACGAATGCATTCCCCTCGTCACCGGTCGATGCACGATCGGGCTCAAAAAGTTCGAACGATAACGTCCTAGTAGGGGTTCGGCAGCCAGACTTGGACAGGATGTTCGCGGCGACATCGACACGGGTCGAGAGAGTAAAGTTCATTCGTTTTTATGAATAAGATCGAGCGCGGCGCGTACCAAAGATCGAAACTTCTCGGACTCTTGGAGGGCTTTCGCGGTCTCGTCCAACAGGCGGGCTTCGCATGCGATCTCGGGTGCGTGCGCTTCGGCGAGTGCAAAGGCGAGTTCGGCCGTTCTTCTTTTCACGCGGTTCGCTCCGCTCAATGCGCGCGACGTTTGTGCCTGGGACAGGCCAATCGCCCGGCCGAACTCGGTCTGACTGACTCCGAGTGCATTGCGGAGTCGTCGGAGGAAAAGCGGGTCCAATCCGCGCCCCTTGTTTCATTCACTATTCTGCATAACAATCATCTTAGGTGATCCGCAAGCTTGCTTTGCAGAACGGATCGCCGGAGTTTGGAAGCGGGAACAAGTCGACCCCCCCCTGCGCCAAGGCGGTCGTTCGATGTTCCAGTGCGTCTGTCGGCGGAGGGCAGATCGATGATCGCAGTCAACGTTGCCGTAGGCCCCAGAATGATGCTGCAGAGCGGGGCTTGGTTCGATTTCCTGGATCCCGAAAGCAGCGCTTTTACCATTGAGGACATTGCCGCGGGCCTGTCCAAGACCTGTCGCTATGCGGGCCAGTGCAGCGCCTTCTTCTCGGTCGCCGAGCACAGCCTGCTGGTGAGCGAGGTCGCACATCAGCACGCCTACGCAGCCCTCATGCACGACGCCGCGGAAGCCTTCATCGGCGACGTCACGCGCCCGCTGAAGCAGCTTCTACCGGATTTCAAACGAATCGAGGCTCGGGTCGAACGGGCCATCTTTGAGCGCTTCGACGTTCCGATGCCCATGCCCAAGGACGTGAAGCTGGCGGATCTGCGCGTGTTGGCCGCCGAGCAGATGCAAATCATGCCTCCCGAGACCTCGCGCTGGGCCTCCTATGACCGCGTGGAGGTGGCGCAGATCCGCGTCCGGCATCTTCCGCCCGAAGAGGCGCGCGAGGCTTTTTTAGCCCGCTTCCACGAGCTGACCCCTACGGTATTCCGCCGTCATGTTCGCGTCGCCTGAGCGGCGCGTTCGAGACCGGTAGCCGAATAGTGGGTGAACGACGAATTGCTTATGTCACAACAGGATGAATCTTCGACGATCCGAAAGGACCGTTCGCTTGACCGGTTGGCGGAAACAGGCAACGTCGCCCAGTTCGTCAGCTTCTCGCCGGCTGCTGGCCGGGTGCGGCAGGAATACAGCCGGATCGCCGGGCATACGCCGAACGACCCATTCCTGTCGGAACGCCTCGCGCTGGAGACGCTCTTGAGGCTCAGCCCCGAGGCCTCGATTAATCTGCGGAGCTTCAGTCCAGACAACCCGCGAAGCCGCGAATTTATTTACGGGATTACCAACGTAGAGGACGCGGTCTCGGCGCTAGGACGTCTTCTGGGCGAGGGTGTCTTCGTCATCGCCAACGAGACTGTGGATGTCCGTGATGGCGGCGTCTCCGGCGTGGCCCAGGGAGGTGTGCTCGAATTCTCGCCCGATGATACGCCGCGATGCGTCGAGAAGGACGGCGTCGCGTCCCTTCCTCTCCACCTCGGTCTGGCGATGCTGGAGACGGTCTACGGCTTCCGGCCGGACCTCGGCGACACGCATGGAGCCAGGCTTGAGTTCAGCGTCCACCCAAGGCCGCGCGGCTGGCGCCAGAAGCACACGCTGCTGTGGGAGTACGAGCAGATCGGCCCCGAGGTGCATGTTCCAGGCCTGACTTGGCCAAATAACTTCAGCCGGCATATCGGCGACAAGGCCTACGGTTTGCTGATGGCGTCCCTTGTCGGGCTGTCCACGCCCTCGACCACAGTTATCAGCCGTCGGATCGCCCCCTTCGGTTTCGGATCGCTGACCGGAAGTCGGGAGGTATGGACGCGCACCTGCCCGCGCGAACCGGAGCCAGGACTCTACACAACGGTAAAGGGCTGGATCGACCCATTTGCGCTTCTTGCTAAAGAAGATGCCACCGGCTCCGCGATCTCCTCCGTCCTTAGCCAGGCTGCGGTGCCCGCGCGCTACTCGGGTGCCGCCATTGTAATGGCAGACGGCGGACTTGCCGTCGAAGGGCGTCAGGGCGAAGGCGACCTGTTCATGCTGGGGGTCAATGCGCCGGAACTCCTTCCGGCCTTCGTGATCGAGGACGTCCGCGCATCGCACCGACGCTTGCAAGATGCGCTCGGACCGGTTCGGTTCGAATGGGTTCACGACGGCAATAAGGTTTGGATTGTCCAGCTCCACCTAGGTGCGACCGGAAGCACCGCCAGGGTACTGGTGCCCGGTGACCCCGAAAAATGGGTCCGGTTCGAGGCGCTGGACGGATTGGAGAAGCTGCGTGCCGCATTGCGCAAGCTGCCGGAAGATACCGGCCTCGCGCTTGTTGGAAACGTCGGTCTCACCAGTCACGTCGCCGATGTGGTCCGGAAGGCCGGCCGGCCTGCACGGATCGTCGTTGGCTAAACCCTCTGCCCGCAATCGTCAGGGCCCGTCGTCGGGCGATGAGCCCGGCCGTCGCCAGAGCTCGGTCGGTACCGTCTGCTCGACTCGATGAACTGCGACGACGTGGTTCGCGATGTTCGGCGCACCGCCGGTGACAACGAGCTCAACGACGGCGTTCGCCTTTCCTCTTTTTGCCTTCCATTCGGCAAACGGGTACTCCGCGATGGGCAAGAACGTGCTGCGACCGCGTTTGACCGGATTCCAGATTGTCGACCCACTGTTGATCGGACTGAGCAGGATCGAATCCTTGTACTCGTTAACGAGGCTGGCGGTTTCGATGGTAAGGACGAGCTGGGGATCGTTGCGGTACGCCCGAGCACCGAGCAGACGCCGGAGGCGCTTCTGGGACAGCCAGAAGAAGCAATTATCGTTTAGGGTCCGGTACCAGTCTTCAGGCGTCAGACCGTCGAGCAGGCATTTTTCCAACGCGCCATCCGACATCGGCTTCTGATCGCGCACGGTCGCTCCTGGAAGCCCGTCGGAGACGATCGGAATCGACTGGGGTCGACGGGTCGATTCAATCACCCGTCGAGCCTCGCCCTCGTAGCCGTAGAGGTCCAGCAACGCGCTCGTGCTGAGCAGGCCATGCTGGCGTATTGACGGCCAACTACCGTCCGTCGCCATGTGCCAAAGCCGCGGATGAATGGAGACGAGTTCCTCGAACGTCATCGCCAATTCCTACGATCGATGATGCCGCGGGGTTCGAACCGCGTCGAAACGAGCGATACCGGCGCGTTGGTTACACGCTCCACGCCCTCGATGAAGGCTCGCGTCTCCTCGGTCAGGTCCTCGAACCTGCGGGCCTTGCGATTCTCGATGCTGAGGTAGTCCGAGAAACTCAGAGCGATGTCGGTCGCACCGTTGAGGACGGCGGCGTGTCGCACCTGTTCCCAGTCGAACTCGGCAATACGGCGAGGATTATGCGAGATCGTGCCCGTCTCCGTCCCCCTGATCTCAGCTTCCGGAATTCCCGAGCGTTCCGAAATCCTCTCGTAGCTCGTCTCCCGCGAGATAGGGCCCGACGGCCCTCCGACGCGTATCGGATAGGTCCGTGTTACCATGATCACCTTCCGAACGCGGCCCGGTGCGATGCCCGCATCCGCGAGACATCCTGCGACGGTCGTGTCGCGCGACGTGACGTGCGGCCAGGAACCATGATGCAGGCTCAGCTCCGTCCCCTGCGTGCCTTCCAGGAACACCTTCCGGCCACGTGCGAAAGCGTCTTCCAGTAGGGGGGCAGTCGGACGGACGAAATCCTTGAGCTCGTTGGCCCCCTCGGCCAGGCGAACGGCGATGCCCAGGGGTTTGTCATCGAACCGACCAAGGATCTTCCTGGCGGTGGCGGCACCGACGCCCTGCTTAGTCGAGCCGATCCGATCCCCGCGTCCCGACTCGTATTCGCGATCGCCCTCCTCGATGATCATGGCCTGCGGATCGATCGAGAGCCGCTCGGGCGTAAGGCCGCGCTCGGCGATCTCATTGAGGATCTGGGGAACGTAGAGCGTCGCACCGGCGCCAATAACGATCTTGGAGTTCGGATTTGCCGCCGTGCCGGAGGGAAGCTGAATGTATGTGATCCGTTCCGGCAGAACCGCCTTGTGCCCTGCGTTCGGGCCGCCTACGCGGACTAGCAGGTCGTAGCCAGGTGCGAGGTAGCTGCATACGTGGCCCTTTCCTTCGCTGCCGTACTCGCCTCCGACGACGACGTCGACGAGCCGTTCGACCTCGAGCGGGTAGAACCCGAGACCGGCAACCGCCTGGGCGACCACAGAATCGAGCTCGCAGCAGCTGGCATCGACGACGCGATCGGCCACGGACTTCAACGACTGGATCCCGCGCTCCGTCGCGCTCTCCTTCACTTGGTCGTAATTCTCGAACTCGCGGAGCGGGCTCGGTCGATCGGCGTAGCGCTGGCGCAAGACCGTATCATCGGCGTCGATGAAGACGTGCCATACGCGCCACCGGGCACCGAAGGTCCGGCGAAGGTGATCGATCTGCTTCTTGATCCGAACCGCATCGACGATCACGAGCTGGTTGGGATCGTCCGACAGGACCTTGGCAAGGTCATCCGAGACCCACGCCCCGCCGGTAGCCTGATCGATATCTTCGCCCGCGTCCTGAAGTGTCTTCCGATCTTCTGCTGCCCCACGCCTGCGCAGCATTTCTTGGGTTGAATGGGTCTGGGCGGCGAAGCGCTCTTCGAGGAACCGGGTGAAACACGTCTTCCCGACACCAACTGGGCCGGACAATGCCAACATCACTCGCATGCCCGTGGCTCCCTCAAGCATCGTGTTTCGGATAGTGCGATCCCGACCGGACGTGGGTGTCCGGTTTGGCGTACCGCGATCGCTAATTAACGTTCCTCAGGTGGAAGGAGCGAGCGCAGATAAATTTGCATTATGAGTACGACCTGTCCAGGTTACCAGCACAATGGAATGGAGTCCGTGTATCGTTGCCGCGCTGGAAGGTGTGGCGGTAACGACGGTGACGGATCGGCATCGCCGTTCGGGGCCGCCTTCGACGGAACGACAGCTCCAGGCACGGTGTGGGACGCGGACGCTGGTTCGAGGTCGGGTCTAAGAAGCAAACGACACTTGGCGACATTCCTTATCGAATGGGCAGGACGCTTGATCAGGTCGGCAATGGTGGAACCTGCTGATCCTGCCCGAGATTTTTGATTGTGCATGGAAAATAAATTGCAAAGCGATGGCAACAAGTTAGTCTCAATCTAGGGATCGGATGTCCCGGTTCTCCCTGCCTCGCATGGAGAGCCTGTGTGACCCTTGTTATCCATCCTCAGCTGACATCAGCATGCACTGACAGCGCCGAGCCGGTCCGGCCGCTTGCAATAGATCACTGGCTGGCGAGCAGCCTTCTGCAGAAGGCTATCCGCCGTGGTGATGCCGACCTTGCCGCTCGTGCAGCGATCACCCTCCACGATGCCCGTGGCGCCACAATCTGGCGGCGCTTCATGGTAATCGCCTTCGAGGACGTCGGGGCAGGATGCGTCGAGGCCGTGGGTGATGCGGTCACTCTCGGGACCGACAAGGACGCGCGGACGGCGGCCGGGAGTGAAGAGCGGGTCGCGGTCTGGCTCGCGCGGCGTCTTGCCCATGCACCGAAAGATCGCTCGTCCGATTACCTCATCTGCTCGGCGAGGAACCACGTCAGCCTACAGGAGGCGCGCGAACTCACCGGGAGCCGCAGTGTTGCCGACCGCCTCGCGATGGTCCTTGACCCAGCACTCCCTCTGCCGGTTCGAGCCACTGCCGCGTGGTACGCCTCCGGGATCGAGTGGACCGGTGAAAAGCGCGTCGGACGGGGGGATCTGCCAGGTTTGATCGATGCCTTCCGGATGCTCGGCGTGCCGGATCGTTTCGCGTCGGCAACCCGCCTTGCCGCACTGAAGACCCGTGAGCCGATCACCCTGATGGTGCCGCTGATCTGGTTGGCGGCTTTTGGGGGCGAGTACCCGGACGTTGATGAGGATCTGTGCCCATCACCCCGGATGCTGGGGGAGATCCCATCCTACGCCTTCGACAAGCACACCCGCATCGGCAAGCGCGCCATCACCCTCTTGAGCCGCGAGAACGAGGCCGTGCGGAACTGCCTGGAGCAACACGTCCCCGAGTTTCGGCATCGCGAGACGACCTGGGTCGCAGCCTTCTATGCCGATGCGACGCCGATTGGCCGCCGCCTGGTTTGGGATCAGTCGCGGTCGCTGGAAACGCTTGGCATGGAGAACGACCTCATGCGCGAGGGCGTCCCGCAGGCTGGCGTCCTTCCGCTAGTCGAAGCCGTCAGGGCCAATCTTGACCACCTGAACGAGATCCGCCAGCGCCTGTTCGATGCGTCACGTCCGAATGGTGGGGCTCGCTGATGCGCAGCCCTCTGACCTTTAGCGATTACTGTGCAATTAATTGCGCGGCAGGGCCCGATCATACCCTGCCGTCGGACGTTGTAGAACTGCTCAGCCAGAGCTTGGCGCCCAACACGCAGCGCGCCTACCTCTCGGATCTCAGGCACTTCGAGGCATGGGGCGGTGAGCTGCCTGCGACCCCGTCCACGATGGCCGCCTATCTCGCCGATCATGCTGGGACGCTAAAGGTTTCGACCCTGATGCGGCGGGTCACCGGGATCGGAAAGGCGCATGAAGCTCGCGGCCACCCAAACCCCGTTCGCTCGGAACTGGTGAGGGCGACGTTGAAAGGGATACGGCGCACCCGAGGTTCTGCGCGGCGTGAAGCGCGTCCCCTGCTGAGGGAGGAGCTTGGTGCCATCGTCGACGGGCTTGGCCCAGGGCTTCAGGAACGGCGTGACCGCGCCTTGCTGCTGATCGGATTTGCGGGCGGCTTCCGGCGCTCGGAGTTGGTGGGGCTCGACCACAGCGACATCGAGACCGTCCGTGAGGGCCTAATCGTGACCCTACGCCGATCCAAGACGGACCAGTTCGGTGAGGGACGCAAAGTCGGTATCCCGCATGGTCGCACCCGATGGTGTCCGGTTTCAGCACTGGAGGCCTGGTTGTCGGATGCCTGCATCGACAGCGGGCCACTTCTCCGCTCCGTCACACGACATGGTCGGGTTGGCTCGCAACGCCTATCCGGCGAGGCTGTCTCGATCATCGTCCAGGCACGCGCGGCCGCGGCTGGGTTCGACCCACAGGGCTACTCCGGGCACAGCCTGCGGGCGGGCTTGGCGACAAGTGCGACACGAGCAGGCGTTCCGTCCTGGCGTATTAGAGCGCAGACAGGACACGCGTCTGACGCCATGCTCAGCAGATACATCCGCTTCGGCGAGCTATTCACGGAGAATGCCGCTGCCGCTCTCCTTTAACCGAAAAGAAAATTATATGGTGACGAAATTTCAATGGAAAAATAACAAACTAACTGATTCTGCTATGGCCAAGCTAGAAGGCGGCATCGGAGGATTAATCGAAGAATCACTATTCCATGATGGCCCAACTTGCATCAGGTGCAGCCGTCTCACTAGAATCGGGGGAAACATAAAGGTCGAATAATGGATCACCAGCCCGGAAAAAATCTCCTGACCTCCCGTGCAACACTATAGACCAATCGCAAAAGTGGCCCTTTAAAAATTCACCTAACGCAACCTGATCGAGCCGCTGAAGGCGACCTGAGCAACGTGATACCGTCCTTGTCATTTTGAGTTTTCGAAGTGCTAATGTCGGGTCAGACCACAATGCGCTGGCGTCAGTAAATGATACGCCATGAGCCATCAGGAGTTTAAAGAAAGGTGCTCGTAAGGTGTCGTCGGCGAAGGCCCTTAAAACATCTCCGTAAACTTCCGAAATATTTTTAGAAAATAATTCGCCAACCAAACGCGCCGTAAAGTCTGCAACTAGGCGCTGCTGGTAAGAAACTCCGCGATAATCGAATACCGATTTTATATCGCGTAGACAGACAACAGCCTCAGCAACCTCAGCAGCAGCCCCAAGGGTCGACCCATCTGGATGGTGCGCGCCAGTAATCGTCGCAAATGCTAACTGACGATCGACCGATATTATCCGGCAAATGTTACCAGCGGTTCGTTCTGCAGCATTCCTACTGTCGAAGAATGCTCCTTCACCCCATCGGGTATCGAGTTGCATCAAGTCAACCGGGCAGGCAAGCATTTTGCTGGCAATGCTGGCAACAATGAGAGGCTCACTTTCGATGGTATTGGTCAAGCTGCGAAGGGAATAAAGCCTGTCGTCAGCCGGATTGAAGTTGTCCGATGTTGCTACGTAACACACGCCTATTTCCTCAAGCAGCGAAATTGTCTCACTGCCTGCCTCCGGTAAACGAAAGCCGGGTATTGTGGAGAGTTTGTCGCGCGTGCCTCCCGTGTGCCCGAGGGCTCGTGCGATAAGAAACGGGGACTTAAGGTCAATGTTATAGAGCTCTCGCAAGTGCAAGAGGACAACTGGCATCATTAGCGCAATTTTTTCAGATAAGGCTCCAGTTGGATAGCGCCGTAAAAAGCGACCACCAACGTCAGAGCGGTAGTCGTATCGGTCGCCGCTGAACGCCATTGCTTTTGTTAGAGCGTGAGTTGCATCTTCATTGAGGCCAGATACGGCCACGCTCATTAGCCACGCACCTAGGACAATATCATCGACAGCGCCTGACGCCACGTCGCGGGCAAACCCAGTCCAATCTACCCCCGCGTGTGAGTAAGTGCTACAGAAGTTTGTGATCGAGGCCAGTGACCTCCCAACTTTGCGGGTGCGCTGATTTATAGTGTCAACTAATACGGATGGAAGTTGTAACGTCCCTCTTTTGTCGCCGAGGAAAACCGAGGCTGCTCCAACCTGGGCGTCATGCCAGCTTTCAAAGTTTTCGCCGGATGTGTAAGGTAAAATATTAGACCCAAGTCTAAGCGATCTCAGCACCTGGATCGGATTAGGCGAAGATTCTGACATTGACAATTTCTGCTTGGGTTGTGGAAATTGTGTTTTCAGCGTTCCGGGCAACTTCGATAAAACTTGGCTCGTCGCACGGAAGCGAAACCATATCGTTCAAATGATAAAACGCTGCCGAAGAAATCTTATCCAGTTCCATGATCGTCGGGCGCTTGCCGCCATAGGCGCAAACGTAAAAGTGTCCAATCCAGGCCTCGTTCCCAAAATAGAATTTTGAGGTCAGACAGTGGCGCAAGTGTCGCTTCGCTACTTTAATGCCAAGTTCCTCGTAAAGCTCTCTGACAGCAGCTGCCTTTGGCGTTTCCGCCGGCTCGACTTTGCCACCTGGAAAGCAATAATTTGAAACATGAGTGTGCTGCTGGCAAATCACCAGCATTTGTCCGTCTTGATTGACAACAATGACGCGCGCGAAACTTCTGGTCATTCGGCCAACGGCTTCTTAAGGATATCGGCAAGACGGGCAGCAGAGTCTGCAACGGTCGACCAATTGTTATCAAAAATAATGAGCGTCGCCTTACTGTCTTCGCAGTAGCGCTCTGCCGCATTGCGAAAAAGTTGTGTCGTGTGATAGGAGTCTAAGAGGTTAATAAGTCGATCCAGTTGACGGCCACGCTTGCCTAACATTTTCTCCCAGTCCGTTTTTTTTACGTCGAAGAACACCACAATTTCCGCGTCCGGGAGTGTCTCATAATCAATTTTCGCGGTTTCATAAAAGTTTTCAAAGTACTTGTCGGCGGTGGGGATTAACCACTCCATTCCCGGCTTGCCTAAGTAGTGCACGCAGAGCTTGTCATAGAAGGTGTCAAGAAACACGACATCGCCGTCATCTGCGATTTTGCGGGCGTCAATGAGGTTGGGCACCCGCTGGGAGCGGAACCAGTGCAGCGCACCAATCAACCCGTAGACGTCCCGTTGCATGACAGCTCGGTCCCAGCCGTTTTCCTCCGGTTCTAAAAAGGAATTGCAACCTAGAAGTTTTGCGGTGGCAGACAGAACCGAAGTCTTGCCGGAACCTGGCAATCCGACCCCGGCGACCAATTTACCCGAATCCCTTTTCACCGACCAAGCTCCTTAGCATTAAGTTCAATTTCGTTCAGGATGACAGTTAATAGAGTGTCCGCAATCGTCGTGAGACCGGCTTCGGTATCAACCTTAACAAAATTGTCTTTGTAACGTTCAGCCAAATTTAAATAACGTTCCCGCACCAGAGTCTTTTGTTCGACCGGGAGATTGTCATATTTATCTTGGATGTCGTCGCGCAGACGGATACGCTCGGCAGCCACCTGCGGGTCGATGTCGAAAAAGAATATCTTGTTGGGCCGTAACGCCTGCAACCAGATGGCTGCGCTGTCGAGTGCAGCCGTAAAAACTTCCATGTCATCTGCGCCCTGATAGGCAGCGGTCGAAAGATGGGATCGATCCATCAAGACATGGCGGCCCTTCAACAAGGCCGGCAAAACAAATTCCTCAAGGGAAGATCGCATTACTGCCAGGTGCAGTAATGCCTCGGTGGCCGGCGTAAGGGAGGATGCGTCATGCCGTGCAATGACCTCAAGTACGTCAATAGCGAGCTTTGATTGTCCCGGGGATTCCACAATAATATGGGCGATACCACTGGCGGTGAGATTCGCGCTAGCAAGGCGGACTTGTGTACTTTTTCCAGAACCATCTATTCCTTCGAAGAGAAATAGGCAGCCGGGAACAAAAGCGCCATTTTCCACTGCCGTGCATTCCCTCCGATTATGCCTAACATGTTTGTTGCGTCGTGTCTGACAGGAGTCAAGGCAGGGCTTCTGGTTCACAAGCTGGAATGGGCGCAAAGCGGGAAAAATGGCGGTGGCACAAACAATGATGTCGATCCGGGGCCGTAACTGCCGCCGGTGGCTATGATAGGTTGAAAGTTGCCGCACTGATTGAGGTCGAGACTCGTTCAACTCCAGAAGGCGATGACGGCGGCGAGTGAGAGGGATGAGGCGTAGTTGCGCGCCAGCGTGTCGTAGCGGGTGGCGATGCAACGGAAGTCCTTGATGCGGTTGAAGATGGCCTCGATGCACCAGCGCTCGTGGTAGCGGCGCTGGTCGTGGCGGCGTTTACGGTCGTGCCTGCCCGGGATGAATGGCGTGATGCTCTTGGCCCACAGGTCGGCGCGCAGCCAATAGGCGTCGTAGCCCTTGTCGGCAGCCAGGCGTCGGAGGCGCCCAGGGCTTCGACCAGTACCGCCGGGGCGCTCGTTACGTCGCTGGCGTTGCCCCGCGTCATCAGGAGGACGCCGAGACGGCCGAAGACGTCGGTAAGAGTGCGGACCTTCGTGGTGTGCCAGCCGCGCGAAGGGCCGATGCCTTGCGCTTTGGGCTCCCTTTGCCGCCATGGGCACAGCGGTGCGCCCTAACATAGGCGCTGTGGAGGGTGACCGCGTCGCCCTCCCAGCCCGCCTGAGCCAGGGCGGCCAGCATCGCCGCCAGAAGCCGCGGCGGGACCAACGGTTGAAGCGGTTGCAGACCGTGGTGGACGGACCATATGGGGCCGGGGCAGTCGCACCAGCGGCTGCCTGCGGTGATCACGTGCAGGATGCCAAAGATGATCTGCCGATCGTCTTTGTGCTCCGACCAGGCTGATTACCGGGCAGGAACGGCGCGATTACCACCCACTGCGCTTCCGAGAGCCAGGACAGGTCCGCCATTGCCGCCTCCGCACTGCAAGCGACGGCTTCAAAATACAAAACCGCAGCCCCTGCAAGATATAGATGCGGTTTTGACCCTCGGGTCGTCTGTCCCTAACTCGCGATAACTCCCTCTTATCAGAGCCCACCAGGAGCTTCAGCAATATGGCCTTCGTGCAATTAATTGCGCAGAGCTCGTGCATTCAATTGCGTTCCCAAGTCGCGATTGGGTGGAAGCGTTTGACCCGTTGCAGACTCTAATAGGTCCGCTTCGAGGCTGTCTATGACATAGCTTGTTAAGTCCGGTTCGGTGGTCTCCTGTCCGTCCGCATCAAGGCGACTCATGCATAGAAGTAGGCATGGTGGGGTCCGATGCGGCCACGATGTAGCCTGCCGCACCGATGTCGGGACCGAGCTTCGCTTGGCGGGTCAGCGCATGCTCGATCTCGTCCACGCGGACGTAGGCAGCGGAACGCTTGGCCGCGAGGGCTTTCCCCAGGGTTGTCTTGTCTGTGCCGGGTAATCGGCCAAGGACGACAAGTATGCGGCCTCCAGTGCTCTGCTACGTCCGCTTAGCGGATAAGACAGGTCCGCGAGCGCTGCCATCGCCGCACCGGGCCTGCGGCGTACAAGCAGCCAACTCAGACCCCGTCGACCGGAGTCTTCGGGAGAGCGGTGATCCTCAGCTCGATGACACCGCGCTCGATCGTATCGCGACCGTTGTTCGGTCGGCGTCGCCCAGGCGGCCGCCGCGTCGCTGTGCGTTTCGCCGGGCACAACCACTCGGACACCATCCACTCCCACGCGAAACGGGCTTTCCTAAAGCCTGCCACAACCTTACGTCGTTCCGACCCCGCCATGCCAACGCGTCCAGGGATCCAGGGTGACAGACGGCTCTACCGACACGTCGCGAGCATCCGACGCTGGCGGCATCGCCGCCCGACGGGGCTTCCGAATCCAGGACCACGTCGCGGCGAGGATCGCCCTTGAGATGCTTCAGGACCCGACGATCCACCGGCTCGAATGCGAGACCGCCGACGACATCGTCGTTCGCCGCGGGGCGGTCGCGTCGAGCGTGAGCGAGTACGTCCAGGTCAAAACCACCGAGGCGGACGGCAAGTGGAACCTCAAGGAGCTGACGGAGCGCGACAAGGGCAGAAAAGGCACCTCTATCTGCGAGCGGTCCCTTCTCTGCGACGCTGGAGGCGATGAGCCATGGTACCGCATCGTGACCACTCGGGCGGTGTCGGGCAAGCTGGCACCATTCACGCGGGACCGGCTGCGGCGCTCAGGTGACGCGGAGTTCGAGGCGCTAGTCCAGGCCTTCGCCAAGAAGTACCCCGATATCAGGTCTCGCTCCGGGCGGACGCTCGCCCATTGGTCGCGGAACCTGTTGTGGGAGGTCGAATCGGACGAAAGGGCGCTGGAGGCTAGGAACACGACGACACTGCTCAGGCTCGCGCAGGGTCGCGGCCTCACCCCCCCGTTCCACATGATCGACGAGGTGTACGCGCGGCTGACGGCGAAGACCCGCGCAATGGGTGACGCGGCCGCGAGAGACCCCACCAAGAAGGCGTGGCGGCGGTCCGAATGCCTGGCATGGTGGGAGGGCGAGCTCGACCGGATGCGCGCCACTGTCGTGGCACACGTCAAGGTTTACCAACTGGTGGACGCCCCGAGCTTCTTCTCGGAACTCTGCAGCGTTACCAACGCCGACGCCAAGCGCGCCCTTTACGCCTACGACGTTGAGTACGATGGCGACGCGTGGCGCAAGGACGAGCTGATTGAGCATCTCCTGGACTGGCTGCCGGAGGTGGCGTTGCCGCCCCGCATGCTGGCGACCTTCAACCACCTGTCGGCGCGCCGGCTGCCCGGCGAGGCGCTCAGGGCCCTGGATCGGCGCGGGCCGCCCGACATGCCGCGCCTCGTCGCCAGCTTGATGCTACACGCCATCCTGCGCCACCATTTTGGGGCCGAGCCGATCGCATGCCGGATCTTCTTCCTGGTCGCGGGGGAGTTGCGATCGACGAGCGCGCACATCGTCCCGCTGCCCGGCGGCGACGAGATATGGCTTGGGCGTTCCCGCCTGGTCACCGCCCAGTCCCATCGGGCGGTCATCGACGAGGTCCTGTCGGAACTGCGCACCGCACTGACTCGCGACGTCCTGGTGGAGGAGCGCGACATCATCGTGCAGCTCCGCGAACCCCGCCACCTCCGGGCCGACACCCTGGACAGGGTCCTGAGCGCGACCGGCAAGACCTCCGACCTGCTGCGGGTCATTCGGCTGCCGATCCTGGTCGCATACGACAGCGATACCCTGCGCGCGGGTTTCGACCTCGCCTACGTGACCCTCCTCCAGGCGGAGGTCCGGGATGAGTACGAGAGGATCAAGGCTCGCATCGGCGACGAGCTGCGCGGCGTGGAGGTGTCGTTGTTCCTGGTCCCGGTCGAGTGCGCCCAGACGCTCGAACGGGACTTCACGACTCGGCTCAGGGGGCGTTGATGGATCCGGACCTCATCCGCGCGTGCCTAGCCGACCCCGACGAGCTCGCCGCGCAGCGATTCACGATCTTCCGGGAGGTCGCGCGGCTGGCTAACGACGAGCGGACGGTGGCGACGGCCCGCGAGCTCGTAATACGCCTTCTGGCGCACAAGGCCACGCTGCCCGAGGGGTACGACGCGCTGCTCGACGCCCTGGTGCGCGAGGTTGGGCTGTTCCCCTACGTCGATCACGCGAAGGGCCGTGACCTGGAGGACCAGATCCTCGTCGAGGCGCACCGCGTGCACGGGGTCGGCGAGGAGCGCTTCTTCCACAGCCTGCAGCTCTCCGTGTTCCAGGAGCTCGTCGCGGGCCGCAACGTCGTCCTGAGCGCGCCCACCAGCGTCGGCAAGAGCCTGGTGATCGACGCGGTCCTTGCGACGCGCCGACACAAGCGCGCGGTCATCGTCGTTCCGACGATCGCGCTGATCGACGAAACGCGGAGGAGGATCGCCTCTACGTTGGGCCAGTCCCACGATATCATCACCCATCCGAGCCAGGCGCGGCTGGAGGACGGGCGGCCTACGGTCTACGTCCTGACCCAAGAGCGCGCGTTGGGACGCAAGGATCTTGGCGATGTCGACTTCTTTGTCATCGACGAGTTCTACAAGCTCGACCTGCGCGAGGAGGACGACGAGCGGACGGTTGACCTCAACCTGTGCTTCCATCGCCTGGCGCGGCAGGGCGCGCAATTCTACCTCATAGGGCCCAACATCTCGTCGGTTGGGGGACTGGCAGCCGATTACAGGCACGTCTTTATCCCGTCCGACTTCACGACGGTCGCGCTCGACATACACCACTTCAACCTGCGGCAGCGCGGCGAGGAGCGCGTTGAGAAGATGGTCGAGCTCTGCGGCACGCTGGCCGGACCGACGCTCGTGTACTGCCAATCGCCCCGCAGCGCCCGGGACGCGGCGAAGCATGTCTATGTCGGCTGCGACCTCGGGACCTGCGACGCGACGCGGGACGCGGCGAACTGGCTGGCGCACCATTACCCGCCGGAATGGGAGGTGGTCCAGGCGTTACGACGCGGCGTCGGCATCCACCATGGCAACGTGCCACGCGCGATCCAGCAGTACATGGTCCGCGCCTTCGAGCAGGGGAAGATCAAGATCCTCGTCTGTACGTCCACGATCATCGAGGGCGTCAACACCGTCGCTGAGAACGTCGTCATATTCGACCGCCGTAGGAACGCGAAGACCATCGACGACTTCACGTTCCGGAACATCGCTGGACGCGCCGGCCGCATGAACCGCTACTTTGTTGGCAAGGTCTTCGTGCTTGAAGAGGCGGTGGAGCCTGGCGACCATACGGTCGATCTGCCGGTCGGCCGCCAGGACGCGGCCACCCCCCTGTCGCTTCTCCTCGACCTACCCGAGGACAGCCTTTCGGAGGTTTCGCGCGACCGGCTTGCCGGCGCGTTCGATGGCTCGATGCTCGATGCGGCGACTATCAGGGCGAACCGGTACGTCCCGGTCGAGCGGCAGGATGCAGCCTGCGCGGCCGTGGCCGAGATCCTCGACCGGGACCCGAGCCTCCTCCGGTGGCGCGGCGTGCCCTCGTCGCCGCAACTCCGGACAGTATGCGACCTGATTTACGACCACATCGACCGCGGGAATTCGCTGCGCCGGCACGGCATCTTCGCGGGCGACCAGCTTCAGGCGGCGCTCACGGCCCTCATAGCGGCCGACGACCTCAGAAAGTTCATCGACCGGCGCGTGCGCGAACGGCGCGACGACGTCGGCATCAGCGAGGCCGTCGAGTCCGCGCTTTCGTTCCTGCGCAACTACGTCGGCTACGCCTTCGGCCGCCAGTTGATGGCCGTAAGCCGCATCCAATCCGACGTCGTCTTGCGGCGCGGGCGCGGTGCCCCCGGCGACTACGGCCTGTTCGCCGCGCAGGCCGACTCACTTTTCATGCCGGCCGGTCTCTTCGCGCTCGACGAGTACGGCGTCCCGGCCGAGATCGCGTTGAAGCTGATGAGGGCTTGGGGTCGCATCGACGACGTAGACCAAGGCCTGCGCATGCTCGCAGGTACCGACCTCAACGCAATCGACCTGCAGCCGTTCGAGCGCGAGCTGCTTCTCGCAGTGCGCACGTCCCTACCATCGCGAGCCTACTCCTGAGGGCCAACGCTACCGCGGCCGCCGGTGACCTCAGGCCTCGCCGTCCGACGGCCATTCTCGGAAGCGGACCAATCGCTTTCGGTCAGGCTCAGTCATCACGCAGACCCATGTGAGCGTCTCCTCGGGGTCGGCACCGGAGGGTCAGCCCGTTGGCGCTAAATGTCCGCTACCGGGCGTCGAGTGTAATTCCGCTGCTGGCGCAACGCAGACGCCATCGCTCCTGATCGCGATGAGCGAAGTCGCCGCAATAACGGCGTAAATGCCTATCAAGCGCCTAGGTGGCACCGCGTACTGGACGGGACAAGGGCTGATAAGACAGACCCTTCGCGCAATTAATTGCACAAGTTAGCTTCGCCGCAGTTCTACTGCCCCTGCGATTGCGACTGGCTGTGTGATGGGATGCGGGATCCAGTTGCCAAGGTGCGCCGGCGGCCCGTACGCCTACGTGATCGAGTAGGCCAGCAGGAGCAGAGCGTTGGCTGTACCCCGTACCCCCGCCGAACTTGTGAAGCTCGTCACTGACTTGGCCGGCAAACCAGCGAGCTTTTACGATCTTGCTCGTCGGCTGCATGAGCTGCACGCCGCATCCTCCTCGGACTTCAGAAAGATCACCACGAACGGTGTCGTTGGTCGACGGCGAGCCTATCAGATGGTGCGCATCGCGAGGGTCTTCGGTCCCTCGAAGATCCCCGCACCGGATCTCGAAGCGGTGGGGTTCACGAAGCTCAACCTCCTGGCCGAGAAGAATGAGAAGGGAAGCGTCTTAACCACGGCCGAGGTCGAGTTCCTAGTGGATTGGGCTGCCCAGCATACGGTCAAAGCGCTGCAGGATCGCCTCGCTAAGGACCCGGACAAGCAGAAGAAGCGCGTGGTCGCCATCTACCTAACGCAGGCAGAGTACTCGCTGTACCGCGCGGCGATGATGAAATTCGGTGCGCCGCCGGTGGGAAAGGGCCTGGGGGGGGCAGGAGATGGCGCTCATGAAGTTGATCGCCAGCCTGAAGGCGGATGATGGCGCGCCGTAAGCGTGCGCACACATCCGTCCCTGTAGAAGCCCCGTCGTAAAAAGCTCCTCAGGATCGATCAACAGGGCGATAGCCAAGCGCCCGAACGACGAATGCGAAGGTCAAGCAATTCCAATTTGCGGACACATCGCGGACACGAGGCGCTCACCGCCTTCGTACCCTGGAGCTAAGTCACTGTAATAATTGGTGAGCGCGTTGGGGTTCGAACCCAAGACCTACAGATTAAAAGTCCGTTGCTCTACCAGCTGAGCTACGCGCTCGCGTCCGCCGTGCGGTCGGCCGCGCGGGCCGGGCCCGGGGAGGCGTGGGTGGAATAGGGGAGGCCGCCGGACGGGTCAACATGGGCGTGGCCCGCGCGGCGTCGCATCCGGGGCGCGCGGGCGCCGTCGTGCCGCGCGGGCGCCATGGTCTGCTGGCATCGGCGGTCGAACGCCCCCTCCTTGGGCCGGAAGGCCAGCCGTGATCCCTCCCCTCTCCTCCCCGGCGTCGTCCTCCCGCCGCTGGCGGCGCTTCGCCGGGACCTTCGCCCTCGCCGGCCTCGGGGCCGGCCTCGCCGCGATCGGTTTCGTCGCCGCGATGGACCCCTACGGCCTTCGCGCGCGCCCGGGCCGGCCGGGGGCGATCATGGATCGCAACCAGCGCTTCATGTATCCGCGGATCGCCCGCGCGGGCGGGTACGATGCGGCGGTGTTCGGCACCTCGACGGCGCGCCTCATCGATCCGAACGCCCTCGACCGGGCGTTCGGGGCGCGCTTCGCCAACCTGGCCGTCAATGCCGCGACGCCGGACGAGCAGCGCACCCTGGCGCGGCTGTTCCTGCGCCGGAACACCGTGCACGCGGTGCTGTTCGCGCTCGATTCGACGTGGTGCGCCGCCGACGCGCCCCGCCGCACCGCGCATCCGTTCCCGGACTGGCTCTATGCGGAGGGCGCGCCCTGGGGCTGGCTGCGGCAGGTGAACGGGCAGAGCCTCGGGATCGCGGCCCAGGTCGCGCTCAACCGCCTCGGCCTCGCCCCGGCCCGCATCCGCGGCGACGGGTTTTCCGTGTTCACGCCGCCGGAGGTCAGCTACGACCCGGTCCGCGCCGCGCGCCACATCCACGGCGGCGGCAGCCCGCTCGATCCGGAGACGGCCGGCCCGGGCACGCCTCCCCCGGCCCAGGCCGGCGACGCCATGCCCATGCTCGATGCGTTCGATGCGCTGCTGGCCTCCGTGCCGGGCGCGGCGCGCAAGCTCGTCGCCTTCATGCCGGTCCACGTGGCGGCGCAGGGGGCGGCCGGCACGTGGACCGGCATGAAGGCGA
>NZ_VRVH01000130.1:0-12400 GCF_008040095.1 Methylobacterium sp. WL6
GGGCGGGGGCGTCCTCCGCGGCGGCCGGAACGGGTCGGAAGCCGGCGCCGGCCAGGACCGCAGCCACGGCCGACAGGCGCACGACGTCGCGGCGGGTACGGTCTCGCGAGACGGGGTCACGGATGGCGTCGGAGCGCGGATCGGTCGGCAGCGTCGTGCCCCTTCGTTCGGGTGGGTCGGCGATAGGATCGGAAACAGCGAGACCTTGGAAACGGTTCGCAACAATCGGCCCCTCGTACCATCCCGGCACCTGAACCCTCGGTTAAGGTCGGCCGACGATGGCGAATTCCGTCCCCTGTGTGATCGAGGCCGCGCTTGCGGGCCGGACGATGCGCGCGGGACGCGCCGTTTTGCCAGACGGGCGCGATCGGCTAATCCGGTCCCCTCATCCCGTCGCCGCCGATCATGGCGGTCGGCACCAGCGAGCGTCCCCGGGAACCTGAACGCGATGACGACACCGGCCCCCGTACGGCGAAGCCTCACCGCGATCGTGCTCGCCGCGGGCAAGGGCACGCGGATGCGCTCCGACCTGCCGAAGGTGCTCCACCGCCTCGCCGGGCGGAGCATGCTCGGCCACGTGCTCGCCGCGGTGCAGGCGGCCGGCGCCGCGCGCATCGCCGTGGTGGCCGAGCCCGGCCGCGCGGACGTCGCCCGCGAGATCGAGGCTTTGGCGCCGGGCTCCGAGGTCTTCCCGCAGGTCGAGCGCCTCGGCACCGCGCATGCGGTGCTCGCGGCGCGGGCGGTCCTGAGCAACGGCGAAGACGGGGAGGGCGACGACGTCATCGTGGCGTTCGGCGACACGCCGCTGATCACCGGCGAGACCCTGGCGCGGCTGCGGGCGCCCCTGGCCGAGGGCGCGGCGGTGGCGGTGCTGGCCTTCGAGACCGAGGCGCCCGCCGGCTACGGCCGGGTGCTCACCGAGGGCACCCGCGTGGTCGCGATCCGCGAGGAGAAGGACGCCACGCCTGAGGAGCGCGCGGTGCGCCTGTGCAATGCCGGCCTGATGGCGCTGTCGGGCGCCCACGCGCTGGCGCTGCTCGAGCGGATCGGCAACGACAACGCCGCCGGCGAGTACTACCTGCCCGACGCGGTGGCGCTGGCGATCGGCGACGGTCTCTCCGTCGCGGTGGTGCCGGTGACGGAGGCGGAGGCGCAAGGGGTCAACGACCGGGTGCAGCTCGGCGTCGCCGAGGCCGCGATCCAGGCGCGCCTGCGCCGCAGCGCCCAGCTCGGCGGCGCGACGCTCGTCGCCCCCAAGACGGTGTTCCTGAGCCACGACACGATCCTCGGGCGCGACGTGCTGGTCGAGCCCAACGTGGTGTTCGACACCGGCGTCCGCGTCGACGATGCTTGCGTGATCCACGCCTTCTCGCACCTGAAGGACGTGCGCCTGGAGGCCGGCGCCAGCGTCGGCCCGTTCGCCCGCCTGCGCGGCGGCGCGGTTCTGGAGGCCGGCGCCACCATCGGCAACTTCGTGGAGCTGAAGAACGCCCGCCTCGGGCCGGGCGCCAAGGCCGCGCACCTGACCTATCTCGGCGACGCCGAGGTCGGCGCCCGCGCCAACGTCGGCGCTGGCACCATCACCTGCAACTACGACGGGGTCTCGAAGCACCGCACCACGATCGGGGCGGGCGCCTTCATCGGATCGAACTCGGCCCTCGTCGCCCCCGTCACGGTCGGGGCCGGCGCCTTCGTCGCCTCCGGCTCGGTGATCACCGACGACGTGCCCGAGGGGGCGCTCGCCGTCGCCCGCGGGCGCCAGGCGACGAAGCCGGGCTGGGCCGAGACGAAGCGGGCGGCGTTGCGGGCGGAGAAGGCGGCGCGCGCGGGGAAATCCTGATCCTCTCCAAAACGCCGCGCCGGTCCCTCATCTCCCGGCTGGCACCGGCCCGATTCCTGATGCCCGCCCTGCGTAGCCACCAAGGGCTGGCCTCGCGCCGCGCCGATCCGGTACAAGCCGCCGGTCCACCGGGCGATACGAAAGACAACCCAGCATGTGCGGCATCGTCGGCATCGTCGGTAACGGGGCAGTGGCCGGTCCGCTGATCGAGGCGTTGCGGCGACTGGAATACCGCGGCTACGACTCGGCCGGCATCGCCACGCTGGAGCAGGGCCGCCTGGCGCGCAGGCGGGCGTCGGGCAAGCTCGTCAACCTCGAGGCGCGCCTGCGCGAGGAGCCGCTGGCGGGCGCGATCGGCATCGGCCACACCCGCTGGGCGACGCACGGGCGGCCGAACGAGACCAACGCCCACCCCCACGCCACCGCGCGGCTCGCGGTCGTGCACAACGGCATCATCGAGAACTTCCGCGCGCTCAAGCAGGAGCTCGAGGCCACGGGCGTCCGCTTCGAGAGCGAGACCGACACCGAGGTGGTGGCCCAGCTCGTCAGCCACGCCATGGACCAGGGCCTCGGGCCGGTCGAGGCGGTCGCCGCCTGCCTGCCGCGCCTGCGCGGCGCCTTCGCGCTCGGCTTCCTGTTCTCCGGTCACGACGACCTGCTGATCGGCGCCCGCCACGGCGCGCCGCTCGCCATCGGCTTCGGCCAGGGCGAGACCTATCTCGGCTCGGACGCGCTGGCGCTGGCGCCGTTCACCGACGCGCTCACCTACCTGGAGGAGGGCGACTGGGCGATCCTGTCGCGCGCCGGCGCCGAGATCCGCGACATCCACGGCACGGTGGTCCAGCGCCCGCGCCAGACCATCGCGACCCAGGCCTACCGGATCGACAAGGGCAACCATCGCCACTTCATGGCCAAGGAGATTCACGAGCAGCCGGAAGTCGTCGGCCGCACGCTCTCTCACTACGTCGACCTCGCCCAGGGCCGCGTCGCGCTGCCCGAGCCGCTGCCGTTCGACTTCGCCAAGCTGTCGCGCCTCAACATCACCGCCTGCGGCACCGCCTTCTATGCCGGGCTCGTCGCCCGCTACTGGTTCGAGCAGATCGCGCGGCTGCCGGTCGAGATCGACGTGGCCTCCGAGGCGCGCTACCGCGAGGCGCCGCTGGAGCGGGACGGGCTGACCCTCGTCATCTCGCAATCGGGCGAGACCGCCGATACCCTGGCCTCCTTGCGCTACGCGAAGTCCCAGGGCCAGCACAGCGTCTGCGTCGTCAACGTGCCGACCTCGACCATCGCGCGGGAATCCTCCGTGGTGCTGCCGACGCTCGCCGGCCCCGAGATCGGCGTGGCCTCGACCAAGGCGTTCTCGTGCCAGCTCACGGTGCTGCTGTGCCTGGCCATCGCCGCGGGGCGGGCGCGCGGCACCATCGATGCGGCCGAGGAGCGCCGCCTCGTCGACGCGCTGATCACCGTGCCCGGCCTGATGGCCGACGCGCTCGCCCGCGAGAGCGAGATCGAGGGGCTGGCCCGCGAGATCGCCAAGGCGCGCGATGTGCTCTACCTCGGCCGCGGGACGAGCTACCCGATGGCGATGGAGGGCGCGCTGAAGCTGAAAGAGATCAGCTACATCCACGCCGAAGGCTATGCGGCGGGCGAGCTCAAGCACGGGCCGATCGCCCTGATCGACGAGAGCGTGCCGGTGATCGTGATCGCCCCCCACGACGCGGTGTTCGAGAAGACCGTGTCGAACATGCAGGAGGTCGCCGCCCGCGGCGGGCGCATCGTGCTGATCGGCGACGCCAAGGGCGCGGCCGAGCACGGGCTCGACACCCTGGCCACGGTGACGATGCCCGACCTCGACCCGACGGTGGCGCCGATCGTCTACGCGGTGCCGATCCAGCTCGTCGCCTACCACACCGCCGTCGTCATGGGTAAGGACGTCGACCAGCCGAGAAACCTCGCCAAATCGGTGACGGTGGAATAGGCGCCGGCCCTCAGACGCCGATCAGCAGGATCGCGAGCGCCGCGAGCACCGCGCCGATCGCCGGGCCGGCGACCGGGATCAGGGCGTAGCCCCAATCCGAGTGCCCCTTGCCGGCGATCGGCAGCACCGCATGGGCGAGGCGCGGCCCGAGATCGCGGGCCGGGTTGATCGCGTAGCCGGTGGTGCCGCCGAGCGAGAGGCCGATCCCCCAGACCACCATGCCGACGAGGTAGGGCGCCAGCCCCGTCGGGATGTTGCCGGAAGCCCCCACCGTCCGCGACAGCAGGGCGCTGACGATCAGGATCAGCAGGAAGGTGCCGATGATCTCGCTCGTCCAGTTCGCGGCCGATTGCCGGATCGCCGGATCGGTGCAGAAGCAGGCCCGCTTCAGGCCCTGATCCTCGGTGACGGCCCAGTGCGGCAGGTAGTGCAGCCAGACCACGGTCGCGCCGAGGAAGGCGCCGATCATCTGCGCGGGCACGTAGACCAGGAGCTTGCTCGGATTCCCGGACGTGATCGCACCGGCGATCGTCACCGCCGGGTTGATGTGCGCGTCGGGGCTGCCCGTCGCGGTCGCGACGAAGATGCCGGCCAGCACCGCGAAGGCCCAGCCGGCGGTGATCGCGATCCAGCCCGCGCCCTCCGCCTTGGAGCCGCGCAGCAGCGCGCCGGCAACGACCCCGTTGCCGAGGATGATCAGCACCATCGTGCCGAGAAGCTCGCCCAGGAACGGCGACGTCATGGGATGTCCTCCGAGAGTGTCCGAGACGGGAAGCGGTCGAGGCGGCGGCCTCAATCCTCCTGCTCGTCCCAGTCGAAGGCGCGCTTCACGGCGCGGCCCCAGGCGGCGGTGATGCGCCGGCGCTCGCCCGCATCCATGTTCGGCACCCAGCGCCGGTCGACGCCCCAGTTGCGCACGAGGTCGTCGGTGCTCCGCCAGTAGCCGGTGGCGAGGCCCGCCGCGTAGGCGGCGCCGAGTGCCGTGGTCTCGGTGACCCGCGGGCGCACCACCGGCACGTCGAGGATGTCGGCCTGGAACTGCATCAGGGTGACGTTGGCGACCATGCCGCCGTCCGAGCGCAGCTCGCGCACGGGGATGCCGGAATCCTTCTCCATCGCCTCCAGCACCTCGTGCGTCTGGAAGGCGGTCGCCTCCAGGCAGGCGCGGGCGATGTGGCCGCGGTTGGCGTAGCGGGTCAGGCCGATGATCAGGCCACGGGCGCCCTCGTTCCAGTGCGGCGCGTAGAGGCCCGAGAAGGCGGGCACGAAGTAGACGCCGCCGTTGTCCGCGACCGTGGTGGCGAGGCTCTCGACCTCGGCGCTGTCCTGGATCATGTGCAGGTTGTCGCGCAGCCACTGCACCAGGGCGCCGGTGATCGCGATCGAGCCCTCGAGCGCGTAGACCGCCGGCCTGCCGTCGAGCTTGTACCCGAGCGTGGTGACGAGGCCGCAGGTGGAGGGAACCGGCGTCTCGCCGGTGTTCATCAGCGCGAAGCAGCCGGTGCCGTAGGTGTTCTTGGCCTCGCCCGGCTGGAAGCAGGCCTGGCCGAACAGGGCCGCCTGCTGGTCGCCGAGGATGCCGGCGATCGGCACGCCGGAAAACGGCACCCGCGTCTCGCCGTAGACCTGCGAGGAGGAGACGATCTCGGGCAGCATCGCCCGCGGGATGCCGAAGGCCGAGAGCATGCCGTCGTCCCAGGCCAGGGTCTCGAGGGACATCAGCTGGGTGCGGCTGGCATTGGTCACGTCGGTGAGGTGGAGGCCGCCGTCCGGGCCGCCCGTCAGGTTCCAGACGAGCCAGGTGTCGATGTTGCCAAACAGCACGTCGCCGGCTTCCGCCTTCTCACGCGCGCCCGCGACGTGGTCGAGGAGCCAGCGCAGCTTCAGCCCGGAAAAGTAGCTCGCCAGCGGCAGGCCGGTGAGCGCGCGGAAGCGGTCGCGCCCGCCGTCGCGGGCATATTCGGTGACGAGGCGGTCGTTGCGGGTGTCCTGCCAGACCAGGGCGTTGTGGAGCGGTTGGCCGGTGCGCCTGTCCCAGATCAGCGTGGTCTCGCGCTGGTTGGTGATGCCGATCGACAGGAGGTCCTTCGGCGTCAGCCCGGCGCCGTCGAGGGCGTCCTGCATCACGCCTTGGGTGTTGCGCCAGATCTCCATCGGATCGTGCTCGACATGGCCGGGCCGCGGATAGATCTGCGCGTGCTCGCGCTGCTTGCAGACGATGATGCGCCCCTCGCGGTCGAACGCGATGAAGCGGCTGCTGGTGGTGCCTTGGTCGATGGCGCCGACATACTGGCACATGGCTGTCTTCCTCCCTTGCGGACCGTGGGTCGATCGTCTCGCGCGGACCGGTCTTCGCGCCGGTTCCGCGCCGCGCACCTTGATTCAGGCGGCTTCCGCCTTTCGCGTCAGGTAGGCGGCGAGCCGCGCGGCCCCGTCCGGGCTGGTGCGCAGGCCGAGCTTCGAGCGCCGCCACAGGATGTCCTCCGCCGTGCGGACCCATTCCGAGCGGACGAGGTAGTCGACCTCCGCCGCGCTCAGGCCGCCCTCGAACGCCTCGCCGAGGTCGGCCAGGCTGCGCGCGCCCTTGACGATGGCTCGCGCCTCAGTGCCGTAGGCGCGGGCGAGCCGCCGGGCGGTCTCGGCCGGCAGGAACGGCGCCTCGCGGACGAAGGCGGCGAGGAAGGCGTCGAAATCCGCCTCCGGCATCGCTCCGCCGGGCAGGGTCGCCTCGCCCGTCCAGGCCGGCTTCAGGCCGGGGAAGTGGGACGCGATCTTCTCGATCGCGTGCTCGGCGAGACGGCGGTAAGTGGTGATCTTGCCCCCGAACACCGAGAGCGCCGGCGCCTGCCCGCCGGCATCGTCGACGTCGAGCACGTAGTCGCGGGTCACCGCCGAGGCGTTGGCGGCGGCGTCGTCGTAGAGCGGGCGCACCCCCGAATAGCTCCAGACCACGTCCTTCGGGCCGATCGCCTTGGCGAACGAGCGGTTGATGCAGTCGCAAAGGTAGCGCGTCTCGTCCTCCGAGATCCGCACCGGGCCGGGCTCGTCCGCGTAGGGGACGTCGGTGGTGCCGATCAGCGTGAAGTCGCGCTCGTAGGGGATCGCGAAGATGATGCGCTTGTCGGGCTGCTGCAGGATGTAGGCCTGATCGCCCTCGTAGAGCTTGGCGACCACGATGTGGCTGCCCTTGATCAGCCGCACCGCCGCGCGGCTGTTCACGCCGAGCGTTCCGCCGAGCGTCGCGCTCACCCAGGGGCCGGCGGCGTTCACCACCGCCTTCGCCCGGACGGTCTCGGTGCGCCCGGTGACGGCGTCGCGCAGGGTCGCCGTCCACGTCCCGTCGACCCGGCGCGCCGACTCGACGCCGGTGCGGGTGCGGATCTCGGCGCCGCGGGCCCGCGCATCCATGGCGTTCAGAACCACGAGGCGGCTGTCCTCGACCCAGCAGTCGGAATAGACGAACCCCTTCGTGAGCCGGTCCTGAAGCGGTGCGCCCACCGGCGATGTTCGCAAGCGAACCGTCTTGGAGCCGGGCAGGGTGCGCAGCCGGGCGAGGTGGTCGTACAGGAACAGGCCGGCCCGCAGCATCCAGGCCGGGCGCAGGCCTGCGTCGTGCGGCAGCACGAAGCGGAGCGGCCAGATGATGTGCGGCGCCTGCCGCAGCAGGCGCTCGCGCTCGGCCAGAGCCCCCCGCACCAGGCGGAACTCGTAGTATTCGAGGTAGCGCAGGCCGCCGTGGATCAGCTTGGTGCTCGAGGACGAGGTGAATTCCGCGAGGTCTCCGCGCTCGCACAGCAGCACCGAGAGGCCGCGCCCGGCCGCGTCGCGGGCGATGCCGGTGCCGTTGATGCCGCCGCCGATGACGAGCAGGTCGTAGGGGGCGCCCAGCGCCCGCACGTTCGAGACCGTCGTCATGAGTCGCCTCCCGCCCCGGCCGATGCCCGGGTCGGCAGAATATTGCCTTATCCTAGGATTTTCGCAAGCGAAAATTGCGATGTTCGCTACGGCTCGTCTCGGTCGGCCACCGCGAGGGCGACGCCGTGGCGTTCCATCAGGGCGACGATCTCGGGCGGCGGGACGCGGTCGGTGAAGAAGGTGTCGATCTGCTCCAGCCGCCCGACCTCGACCATCGGGCGGCGGGTGAACTTGGTGTGGTCGGCCACGAGGAAGGTCTGGCGCGCATGCGCCAGGATGGTCTGCGTCGCCCGCACCTCCTCGTAATCGTAGTCGAGCAGGGCGCCGTCAGCGTCGATCCCGCTGATGCCGATGACCGCCACGTCGACCCGGAACTGGCTGAGGGTGTCGCAGGTGAGCTGCCCCAGGACGGCGCCGTCGCGGTTGCGGATCGTGCCGCCCGCCACGACGATGCGGAAGTCGGTCGCCTCCGCCAGCCCGACCGCCACGTTGAGGTTGTTGGTGATGATGCTGAGGTCGTCGTGGCGGACGAGCTCGCGCGCCACCGCCTCCGGCGTGGTGCCGATGTTGAGGAACACCGAGCAGTGCGACGGGATGCGGCCGGCCGCCAGCCGGCCGATCCGGGTCTTCTCGGACAGCAGCGTGGTGCGGCGGTCGGCGTAGTCGATGTTCTCGACGCTGGATGGCAGGCCGCCGCCGCCCCGGTAGCGCTCGAGCCGCCCCTCCGCGCTGAGCTCGTTGAGGTCGCGCCGGATCGTCTGCACGGTCACGCCGAACTGGCTCGCCAGGGCCTCGATCGTCACGAAGCCGCGCTGGCGCACCGCGGCGACGATCGCCCCGCGCCGCGTCTCGACCGCCGACGCGTCGGCGCGCTCGCCCGCCTTCCGCTCGAAACCGCCCCGCTCGACCATACGCGTCATGGAAACTCCGGCCCGGGGCTCGCACGCCTCGGATCGGAGTGTAGGTGACCGGCGGGGTTTCGCAAACGAAACGCGCAGGCCCAGGTGCCGGCGGCGCTCGACCTGTCCTCGAGGCTGTTCGAGCAGATCGTCTACCGCGACGGCGCCCGGCAGTCGCGGAACGACAACACCGACCCGATCCGCCGCGAGCACAGGCCGGCGGTGCACGTGCGCATCGTCGAGAGCGGCGCGCCGACGGGCGGCGTCGGCGCGCCCGAGCTGCCCCCGCCGTGCTCAACGTGATCGCGGCGCTGACCGGGCAGCGCATCCGCGCCCTGCCGGTCGCCGACCTTGCGCGCAGGCCGGTTTCGCGCGCCTTTTCCGGCAGCCTTGGTGAATCGCGGGTGCGGCGCGCGTGAGCGCGAGGGGAGACCGTCGATGCCGGAGGTCGTCCGGGACGCGGCGATCGCGCCATCCTCCGAGGCCGTGTCGACCGGGCTCCGGGCTCCCGACCGACGCCGCCGCCCTCGTGCTCCTGACGCTGCCCCCCCGTCATCCCGTGGCTGCTCGTGCGGACGCCGCTCGGCATCGCCCGCGGGGAGCTGCGCACGCTGTCGTCCTGACGGGCGAAGGCCTCGGGCGCCTCAGGCGGGCGGCCGGGAATAGTCCATCCGCTCCAAGTCCTCGATCAGGCCCCGGCCGGTCGGGTGCCAGCCGAGCCGGGCCCGCGTCAGCGCGCTGGAGGCCGGCATGTCGAGGCCGACGAACGCGGCGAGCCAGCCGAAATGCGCGGCGGCGTCTTCCGGCGCGAGGGCGACCGCCGGCAGCTTCAGGCCGCGGCCGATGGTCTGCGCGATGTCGCGGGCGGCGACGCCCTCCTCGGCGACCGCGTGGTAGCGGGCGCCCGCCTCCCGCCGCGCGAAGGCGAGCGCGTAGAGCCGGGCGACGTCGAGGACCGGCGCCGCCGCCCAGCGGTTGGCGCCGTCGCCGACATAGGCCGAGACGCCGGTCCGCCGGGCGAGGTCGATCAGGTAGGTGATCAGCCCCTGCTTGACCGTGTCGTGCACCTGCGGAAGCCGCACCACCGACACGTTCACCCCCGCCTCCAGCAGTGCGGCCCCGGCGAGCTCGGAGGCGATGCGCGGGTTCGGGTGCGCGCGGTCGAAGACGTCCTCCCGGGCCGGGCCGCCGTCGTCGGGGCTCCCGATTCCCGCACCGGAGGTGATGAGCAGCGGCCGATCCGAGCCGGCAAGGGCGGCCCCCAGGGCCTCGATCGCCCGCCGGTCCTTGTCGCAATTGGCGACGAAGTTCGTGAAGTCGTCGTGGTCGAAGGCGGTGTGGATCACGCCGTCGGCCTGCGCGGCGCCGCGGCGCAGGCTGTCCGGGTCGTCAAGGGTGCCGCGATGCGGCTCGACCCCGGCCTCGATCAGCTTGCGGGCGCCGGCCTCCGAGCGGGTCAACCCGAGCACCCGATGCCCGGACCGGAGCAGTTCCGGGACGATGGCCGAGCCGATGAAGCCGGTGGCGCCGGTGAGGAAGATGCGCATGCGATGCACTCCGCTGTGATCAGAGCGCCCCTTGTCGGCCCGCCGCCGATCCCGTTAAAGTCGTGACCGTATCCCGGTATACGTCCCAACAGGATCGCCATGCCCGCCCGTTCCGAACCCTCGCTGGGCGCCTACCTGCGGGATCGGCGCACCAAGCTCGATCCGGCCGCCCTCGGGTTCTCGGGCCGCCGTCGCACGCCTGGCCTGCGCCGGGAGGAGGTCGCCCAGCGCTCGAACATCAGCGCGACCTGGTACACCTGGCTGGAGCAGGGGCGCGGCGGCGCGCCATCGGCGGACGTGCTGAACCGCATCGCCGCCGGGCTGATGCTGACCGAGCCCGAGCGCGAGCACGTCTTCATGCTGGCGCTGGGGCGTCCGCCCGAGGTCCGCTACCGGCCGCAGGAGGGGATCACGCCGCGCCTCCAGCGCTTGCTCGACACGCTGGAGGTCAGCCCGGCCCTGATCAAGACCGCGACCTGGGACGTCGTCGCCTGGAACCGCGCCGCCGCCGTCGTGATGACCAACTGGGAACCGCTGCCACCCGGCGAGCGCAACATCCTGCGCCGCATGTTCGGCGACCCGCGGGTGCGGACGGCGCAGCAGGATTGGGACAGCGTCGCCCGCTTCGTGGTCGGCGCGTTCCGGGCGGACGCGGTGCGGGCCGGCGCGGCCTCCGAGGTCGGCGAGCTGGTGGACGAGCTCTGCCGCACCAGCCCGGACTTCGCCGCCCTGTGGCGGGAGAACGACGTCCACGCCCACGGAGACGGGGTCAAGCGGCTCCGTCACCCCGTCCTGGGCCCGATCGAGCTGGAGTTCTCGGCCTTCGCCGTGGACGGAAGACCGGATCTCGGCATGATCGTCTACAACCCAGTCACCCCGGAGGTTCGCGAGCGGATCCGCACCCTCGTCCACGCGCGGCAGGGCGAAAACGGCGCCGACGGGTCGCCGCCGAAGGCCGCGTAGTGCACGCGGCGCAGCTCCCGAACTCCGTGCGGCCCTTGCCGGGCCTCGTGCCGCCCCTGTCCGGAGGCCAGCCCTGACGGCGGACCTCTCCGCCTCCGAGGCCCGTCGCATCGCCCTCGTCGCCCAGGGCTTCGCCGCGGGCCGGCGCGCGGGACCCGTCTCCGCCGCGCGGATGCGCAACGAGATCGGCCGGCTCGGCCTGCTTCAGATCGACAGCGTGAACGTGCTGGTGCGGGCCCAGTACCTGCCGCTGTTCTCGCGCCTGGGCCCCTACGAGCGCGGGCTCCTCGACGCCCTGGCGGCCGACCGGCCGAAGCGGTTCTTCGAATATTGGGGGCACGAGGCCTCGCTCCTGCCGGTCGACCATCACCCCCTGCTGCGCTGGCGCATGGCCCGGGCCCTCGCCGGCCGCGGCCTGTGGCGGCGGCTCGAACCCTTCGCCGGGGACAGGCGCGGCGAAGCCGAAGCCCTCCTCGCCCGCATCGAGACGGAGGGGCCGCTGGCCGCCTCCGACGTCGCGGGCAACCGGGCCTCGCAGGGCATGTGGGTGTGGAGCGCGGCCAAGCACGCGCTCGAATGGCTGTTCTGGGCCGGCCTCGTCGCCTCGACGCACCGTCGCGGCAGCTTCGAGCGCGTCTACGACCTGCCCGAGCGCGTGCTTCCGCGCGCCGTCCTCGCGCATCCGACCCCGAGCGGCATCGACGCGCGGCGGGAGCTGATCGCACGCGCGGCGCGGGCGCTCGGCATCGCGACGGCGCAGGACCTGCGCGACTATTATCGCCTCGCGCCTGCCGATGCGCACCTGCCGATCGCGCAGCTGGTCGAGGACGGCACGCTGGTTCCGGCCCGGGTCCGCGGCTGGCCGCAGCCGGCCTACCGGCACAGGGAGGCGCGGCTCGGCCGACGGCTCGACGGCGCCGCGCTCCTGTCGCCCTTCGATCCGCTGATCTGGCACCGGCCGCGGACCGAGCGGCTGTTCGGCTTCCGCTATCGGCTCGAGATCTACACGCCCGCTCACCAGCGCGAGCACGGCTACTACGTCCTACCCTTCCTGATGGACGGCGCGCTCGTCGCCCGCGTCGACCTGAAGGCGAACCGCAGGATCGGCGTGCTGGTCGTCCAGCGCGTGCACCTGGAGCCCGATGCGCCCCCCGGCACCATGGACCGGCTGCTCGGGGAGCTCCGCCTGACGGCGGCGTGGCTGGACCTGGCGAGCCTCGCCGCCGCGCCGGCGGCCGGCGCGACCGGCCTGCCC
>NZ_VRVH01000131.1:0-12243 GCF_008040095.1 Methylobacterium sp. WL6
GGGTGCTGCGGGCGCTCGCGGTCGCCGGCCTCGTGCTCGCCGCCTTCTTCGCCTTCCAGCGCACGGGTGCGGCGCGCTTCGTCGAGCGCAAGCTCGGCGCGCTCTCGCGGCGCTTCGTGCGCGAGGCCGAGCCGGCCCGCTGCGAGGGCGGCAGCGTGCAGGATGCGCTCGATGCGGTTTGGGGCCGCGGACGGCGCCTGCGGCTGCTGCAATCGGTCCTGCTGCACGCCCTCGCCTGGACGCTGGGCGCGGCCGAGATCGCCATCGTGCTCGCCTGCATCGGCGTCGAGGGCGTGACCGTGCCCGAGGTCCTGGTGATCGAGGCCCTGAGCCAGGCGATCAAGTCGGCGGCCTTCCCGATCCCGAGCGGGCTCGGCGTGCAGGAGGGCGGCTTCGTGATCGTCGGCGCGCTGTTCGGCATCGATCCCGGCACCGCCATCGCCCTGTCGCTCGCCAAGCGCGTCCCCGACGTGGTGCTCGGCCTGCCCTCCCTGATCGTGTGGCAGAACCTCGAATCGCGCCGCGGCACCGTGGGCTCGCCGACGCCATGAGCGCGCGCGGCCCGTCCGCAAGGCTCGACCCGTCCTCCAGGCTTGCACGGCCCGAGAACCCGCCCCAGGGTGCCGCCGCCATGAAGCCCGCCGACATCCATTCTCGTTTCCGGATCCCGCGCCGTCTCGGGCTCGCCGTCTTCGCGCTCGCGCTCGGCGCGGGTCCGGCCGCCGCGCAGAGCCTCACCGTGGATCTCGGCGCGGGCGGCGCCAGCGAGCGCGCGCTGCAGCTCGTCGCGCTCATCACCGTGCTGGCTTTGGCGCCCTCGGTCCTGGTGATGGCGACCGCGTTCACGCGGATCGTGGTGGTGCTGTCGATCCTGCGCTCGGCGCTCGGCACCCAGACCGCGCCGCCCACCACGGTGATCGTCAGCCTCGCGCTGTTCCTTACCGCCTTCGTGATGGCGCCGACCGGGCGCGAAGCCTACCGCGCCGGCATCGAGCCGCTGCTCGCCAACCAGATCACGCAGGGGCAGGCCTTCGAGCGGGCGTCGGCGCCGTTCAAGGCGTTCATGCTGAAGAACGTCCGCGAGAAGGACCTGAAGCTGTTCCTCGACATGGCCAAGGTGCCGGTGCCCTCCGGGCCCGAGGCGGTCGGCCTCGAGATCGTCACGCCGGCCTTCATGATCTCGGAGCTGCGCCGCGCCTTCGAGATCGGCTTCCTGCTGTTCATCCCGTTCCTGATCATCGACCTCGTGGTCGCCTCCGTGCTGATGGCGGTGGGCATGATGATGGTGCCGCCGGCGACCGTGGCGCTGCCGTTCAAGCTGATCTTCTTCGTGCTGGTCGACGGCTGGACGCTCGTCGCCGGATCGCTGGTGCAGAGCTACGGGGGAAGCTGACGCGGGCTTCGTTCGCGGAAAGCTCACATTGACGAGCCGCCCGGCGCGGCCCATCCTGAGCCCATGTCGGTCGACACCATCCACCTCATGCGGCGGACCGATCCCGGCGCTCCGCTGCGGGATCTCGACGACGTGCGCGTGCTTGCCAGTGTCGTGACGATGGACGGCGACATGATCCCGGCCGGCGCCGCGGGAACCGTGGTCGCGGTCTGGGGGGCCGGCGAGGCCTACGAGGTCGAGTTCCCGGAACCACCCGGCGCGCTCGCCACCGTCGAGGCAGCGCAGCTCGTGCGAACGGGGCGCTCGGTTCCTTGATCGACGAAGGCTGGTGGCCGGTCCTCGAGATTCCGGACGGCAAGCTGGTCGATTACCTCCTAAACCCCGAACATCCGACAGGCGGCCCGAAGGCGCGCTTCTTCCTGTCTTTCGGGTTCGATCGGTCCCGGCCGCAAGAGCTCGGCCGAGCCTTGCTGGTACAGGCCGACGCGCTCTACGGCACGGAAGCCCTTTGCTTGGTCCAGGTCGACGGTCGCGTGCGCCTCGTCGTCGAGGGGCCGATCGCTGCCCCGGATGGACGGCGCCCGCGCGTCCGCGTCGTCTGGCAGCAACAAGCGGCGATCGCTTGGCGCCTCATCACCGCGGTGCCGCTGATGCGCTGATGCCTTCGCCCATCGACCCGACGAAGCGAAGGCCGCGATCACGGCAACCGCTCCGATGACGAATGCATGCGGCGGACGCATCGCCATCCGGCGAGGCCGCACCGCCAGGTCCGACGATGCTCAGCCCGGCGGCGTCGCCTGCCCGTCCGCGCGCTTCTCGGGCTCGCCGCGGGCGGGGAGCGAGGCGTCCGGGTAGCGCTTGCGGTACTCGGCGAGGAAGGCCGCCAGGGTCTCGGCGTTCGTCGCCTTCTGGGCGATCTCGCGGAACCCCGGCTTCTTGGTCGCGTCGGCGCTGGTCAGCAGCGCGAAGGTGCGGGCATCGGCGCTGTCGGCCATCGCATCCGAGAACTTGGCCTTCAGCCGCTCGAGCCCGATCGGCTCGACCGCGAGGTCGTAGGCGATGCCGGCGCGGATCACGTCGGCGCGGGCCGCGTCGTCGAGCACCTTGCCGGAGCGCCACGCGTCACCGAGCAGGGCCTCGTGCGCCTCCCCGGCCTCGCGCCAGCGCCGCGCCGACCACAGGATGTCCGCCCGCAGCCGCGCCGCGTCCGGGCCGGCCTCGCCCTCGATCGTCTCGAGCGCGAGATCGGTCCGCGACAGGTCGGACAGCGCGCGCGCGCGCAGCAGCGACCGGGCGCGGCGCAGGTCGCGGGGAAGCTCGGGCAGGTAGGTTCCCTCGATCGCCTCCAGCGCCATCAGCGGCTTGCCGTCCATGAGACGGATCGAGGCGAGCTGCGTCGCGACGCTCGATCGGCTCGGTCCGGTGAGGCGGTTGTCGATCTGGTACTGGAGCAGGTTGGCGGCGGGATCGAGCAGGTCGAGGCCGACGAGCCGCTCGGCCAGCCGACGCACCACGGCGTCGCCCCGCCGCCCGATCGGCGCGAAGTCCTTGAAGTCGAAGTACAGCGCCACCGCGTCGATCCCGCTGAGCGAATCGCCCCGCGGCGAGAGGTACAGCTCGTCGAACAGCGCCATCGCCTCGTCGTGCAGCGCCCGGGTCTCGGGTGCATCGGAGCCGATGGCATCGGCGGCCCGCACGGCGGTGAAGGCGTCGCGATAGCGCCCGGCCGCCATGTAGAGCCGGGCGAGCCCGGCGGTGATCGCGTTCTCGATCTCGCCGCCGTGCCAGGTGATCGCCAGCCGCTCGAGCTGGTCCATCGCCTCGTCGGGAGTGATCTTGCCGGTCTCGCGCGCGAGCAGCGTGCCGCGCAGAGCCGCCGCCGCCGCCGCCGGTCGCTCGCCCGATTCGGCGAGGCGATCGTAGGCGTCGAGCGCGGCCTTGGTCCGATCGGTCGCCTCGTCGACGCGGGCCCGGACCAGGGCGACGCGGTCCCGCTCCAACGGTGTCGGCTCGGCGGTCGCGAGCCGCGCGACCCGCTGCAATGCGGTGTCGAGGTCACCGGTCTCGAGCGCGGATTCGGCCGCCAGCGTGCGGATCGTCGCCTGCAGGGCGAGCGGGTAGCGCTCGATCACCGGCAAAGTCCGCTGGAAGCCGGCCTCGGCGTCGTGCCAGCGTCCCGCCTGCCCGTCGGCGACCGCGCGCCACAGCACTGCCTCGGGATCGCGTTGCAGCGCCTCGGTCGCGAGCACCCGACGCGCCTCTGCATTTCGGCCGATCGCGGCGAGCGCCGCGGCGCGCAGGATCGCGGTGTCGCGGCCGCTCGCCACCAGGGGGTCGTCGGCCGAGGCCGCGTCGAGGGTGGTCAGGGCCTCGGGCGCGAGGCCGTTGGCGAGCTGGGTGCGCGCGAGGGTGAGCCGCAGCGGGCCGCGCGTTCCGGCGGACGCCGCGATCGAGGCGCCGAACTGTGCCCGGATCGTCTCGCGCACGTCGCCGAGGCGCGCCTGCTCCCAGGGCTCGCGCTGGATCGCGAGGTTCGAGGCCTCGGCGAGCGGCGCTTCGGGGGGCCGCGCCACGGACGAGACCGCGAGGCCGCCCTCGCGCCCGATGACCACGCCGTCGAGGTCGGGACGCACGGTGAGGTCGTCGGCCTGAGCCAGCACGGCGAGGCCGAAGCGGCTCGGCAGCAGCTCGAAATCGACGAAGCGCTGGCGCTTCGCGATGCCGGCGGGCTTCCAGCCGCGCGCGGTGACGACGGCGATGCGCTCGCCGTCGAGATCGAGCCATGCCGCGCTGGCGGGTTGCGGCAGGCCGACCGCGACGCGCCCGTGCCCGGCGGCGTCGGGCAGGCGCGTCGGCGCGAGGGTGTTGCTCGGGCCGAGGTCGTCCCCCGCGGTCAGCTCCCAGGCGCCGGCGGCGGATCCGGCACGCACCGGCACGAGATCGAGCAAGGTCCCGGCCGGGACGGCGAAGCGCAACGCCGTCAGCGCACCCGTCCGCACCGGCTCGCCGAGGGCGCGCAGGCCGCCCGACCCGCCGGTCGGGAGGGCGACCGGCTCGCCGGTCTCGAAGACCAGGGTCGCGACCCCGCCGCGCTCGAACAATGCGACCGCCGGGCGCTTGGCGAACGGAAAGACGAGGCCGGACCCGGCCTGCCGCTCGGACGGCTCGGGCGCCGGTGGCCGGTTCGGCGCCGCGGTGCCCGGTGGTCCGGCGGCCGCCGGAACATCGGCCGTGGCGGAGGCTTTGGCATCCCCGGTCCTGGGCGCGACCCGGCTCGGCGGCTCTCCCTTGCTCGCGGGTTCGGGCTTGGTCGCAGGTTCGGCCTTGGTCGCGGCTTCGGCCTTGGCAGCCTTCTCCGCCCTGGCAGCCGCCTCGGCCTTGGCGGCGGCGTCCTTCTTGGCGACGATGTCGAACACCACGGTGTCGTCGTCGCGGTCGGTCGAGACCGTGAAAGCATCGCCCGCCGCCACCACGAGCCCGGCCGAAGCATCGTCGGCCGACGCGGTCAGGCGGGCCATGTCCTGGCGCAGCCGGCCACGGGTCTCGGACAGGTCGAAGCTGTAGGCCCCCAGGATGCGCAGCCGCGTTGCGCCACCTTCCGGGCCGACGGTCGCCTCGGCGCCCTCGGGCAGCCGCACCGTCAGGCGGGTGAGCGTCGGCAGCTTCGCGACCTCGACGCCGAGGGGCCGGCGCACGGGTGCGGGGTTGCGCGATTTCAGGATCGCTTCCGCGGCACGCGCACGCCGGGCCAGGTCGGCGACGATCTCCGGCGGCAGCGGCGGCGGCAGGCTCGTCCAGCTCTCGGGCAGGAGGTCGACGAAGACCTTCTCGCCGGCGTCCTGCACGTTGACGCGCACGGTCCGCTGCAGGGCGAGCCGCAGGCCGCTGCCGTCGGGATCGCGCCGGACGGCGGTGAGGTAATCGGGCAGCTGCGAGACCAGCCGCTCCGGCCCGGCCTCGGTCCGCTCGCCGTAGCCGAGCACCAGCACGCCGTTCGAGAGCCGCGCCTTGATCGAGACCGCGCTGTCGAAGGTGAAGGCGATTCGCGCATAGCCCTGCGCATCGGTGCCGGCGACGGCGAGGAGCTTCGCCGCCTGGGCCGGCAGCCCGAGGCCGATCAGGACGGCGAGCGCGAGGCCCGCGCTGCGGGGCGTGCGGCGGACCCCTGGTCCCGTCTCAAGCCTCGCGCCCATCGATACGCCACACCTGGGGCGGCGGGCGCCCCGGACGAGGGACGCAACGCTCCGACGCCGCTGAGGGCCGACACTGCCGGATTGCGGCTAACGTGCGCTTAATTGTGGTCGCCGCCGACGTCCCAACGGCATTCTCGATGGGCGGCCGCGCGACGCTCAGCGCTTGACGATCAGGTTCGGGACGATTCGGCTCGACGGGCCGAACGTCTCGATCGCGCGCTGGCAATTGGCCGGAACGTCCTTGCGATAGGTCTCGACATACGAGCGCGAGATCGCCGCCAGCTCGCCCTGCTCCAGGTCCTGCGGATCGATCCCGAGGCGCTCGACGGCCGATTTCAGCAGCGCGGGATCGCCCTGGATGTCTGGGCACGAGGTGTTGGCGAAGCCGACCAGCCCGGCGAGCCGCGCGGCCATGACCCGCTTCTTGTCCATCGGCGGTGCGTCGGGCATCGAGTCCGGCGGCGCACCGGGCGGGCTCGACTCTTGCGCCGCGAGCGGGCTGGCGAGGCAGGCGAGCAGGGCCGCCAGGATCATCGGGTCGCGCATGCTCGGCCTCTCCTCGTCGTCTCGCTCGCCGGTGTCGTGGCGCGGCGGGTCGATGTCCCGCGCGTCGCCTTGGTCGCCGCGCGTCAGTTGCTCAGGGCGATCGCCCGGTCCCAGACCGGCGCGAACCCGCCGAGCGGCACGGCGATCGGCTGCGGATCGTTGGTCCCGGACTTCACGCCGATCACCTGAAGGGTCTTGGCCGTCCGCATCGCGTCGGTGGCGAGCGTCGGGAAGCTGATCGGCACCAGGCAGCCCTCGGACCCGCACGAGATGTAGGGCGCGCCCTTGCCGAGCACCACGTCGTCGAGCTTGAAGGTGATGCCCGGGTCGATCGCCAGGCCGAACGGCATGAGGATCAGCCCCTCGGACCGCCCGTCCTTGGGCGCCTGCAATTCGAAGGCGAACAGGCGCTTGCCGGTCTTGTTGTCCCCCTGCGACTGCATCAGCATGCACGACGTCGCCGGCTCGGCACGGCTGCAGCTCAGCGTCCAGTCGCCGTAATTCTCGGTGATGGAGAGTGCGCCGGCCGGCCAGACCGCCGCGGTCTTGGCAGGCACGGCCTGCGCGGCAGGGGGGGCGGCCGGCGTCGCCTTCGGGGCCGGCTTCGGCGCGGGCGGGCGCGGCTTCGGCTTGACCTTCGGCGCGGCCTCGGGCTGAGCCTCCGGCGCCTCTTCCTGTGCGGCGCACGGGACTGTGCCGATCGACAGCGCGATCAGGACGGCGGCGAGGATCGCGGGACGGCGGGATGCGCGGATCGGCGACATGCGAAGAACGGCCCCCCCCCGGCCGATGTGGCGTTGAGGAAGCCGCCTAGCGGTCAAGCCGAGGCTGCGCAATCCGGTGCCGGTGGATTCGACCGGCGCCGCAACAGGATCAAGCGTGCGGCAGCGTCTCGGCGGCGCGGGCGCAACGCCGCTCGAAGGCGCTGCGGCCCTCGCGCCGGAGGACCCGCACGACCGTGAAGGCGAGGGTCAGGAAACCGGGATCGCGGTCCTGCGGCTCGTCGGCGGGTGCCGGAACGCGGGCGGTGAGGACGGACAGCATGGCGGACTCCGTTCGATCGATGATCCGGCACGGATCGTGGTCGATTTCGCAGTGCAGCATGAGAGCGTTGTGCGATGCACGCAACATGAGGTTTGGTGGGGCTCGCATGCAGTCATCGCATGCCGCGGCAACACTTCGTCAACGACTCTGCTCGCCGCGCGGGCGTTGCGCGGTTGACCCTCACGGCACGAGGCGGCACTAGGGCCGGACATACCCTGCGCCGCGATCAATCGCCGACCGGGATCGGCGCCCGGGCCGGGGGGCCGTCGCGGACGTCCGTTCGCGGACGAGCCCGGCCTGTCGCCCCATCGTCACATCGGCCGCCTAACCCGAGCCGCCCCTGCGCGCCGCGCACATCCGAAGGACCGCCCGAGCCATGACCGACACGCCGAACCAAGGGCCGAACAGAGGGCCGATCCACGGCCGCATCAGCGGACCCATCGTGATGATCGGGTTCGGATCGATCGGTCGCGGCACGCTTCCGCTCATCGAGCGCCATTTCGAATACGACCGTGCCCGCTTCACCGTGATCGATCCGGATGATTCGCACCGGTCTCTCGCCGACAAGCACGGCCTGCGCTTCGAGACGGTCGCGCTGACCCGCGAGAATTATCGCGACGTGCTCACGCCCCTTCTCACCGAGGGCGGCGGCCAGGGCTTCTGCGTCAACCTCTCGGTCGACACCTCGTCGCGCGCGATCCTGGAGCTGTGCCGCGAGCTCGGCGCCCTCTACATCGACACCGTCGCCGAGCCGTGGCCGGGCTTCTACTTCGACAAGGAGAAGAGCCAGGGCGACCGCACCAACTACGCGCTGCGGCAGGACATCCTGGACGCGCGCACCGCCAGCCCCGGCGGCACCACCGCGGTCTCGTGCTGCGGCGCCAATCCCGGCATGGTCTCGTGGTTCGTCAAGCAGGCGGTGCTGAACATCGCGAAGGACACCGGCGTGACCACGCCCGAGCCGAAGTCCCGAGCCGAATGGGCCGCGCTGATGCGCGAGGTCGGCGTCAAGGGCGTCCACATCGCCGAGCGCGACACCCAGCGCGCCAAGCATCCGAAGCCGCAGGGCGTGTTCGTCAACACCTGGTCGGTCGAGGGCTTCGTCTCGGAGGGCAACCAGCCAGCCGAGCTCGGCTGGGGCACGCACGAGACCTGGATGCCCGAGAACGCCCGCGAGCAGGAGAAGGGCTCGCGCTGCGCGATCTACCTGCTCCAGCCCGGCGCCGACACCCGCGTGCGCTCGTGGACCCCGACTGCGCAGTCGCAGTTCGGCTTCCTCGTGACTCACAACGAGGCGATCTCGATCTCGGACTACTACACGGTTCTCGAGGGCGAGCGCGCGGCCTACCGTCCGACCTGCCACTACGCCTACCACCCGGCCAACGACGCCGTGCTGTCGCTCCACGAGATGTTCGGCAATGCCGGCAAGGTGCAGGAGAAGCACCACATCCTCGACGAGAACGAGATCGAGGACGGCATCGACGAGCTCGGCGTGCTGCTCTACGGCCACAAAAAGAACGCCTACTGGTACGGCTCGCAGCTCTCGATCGAGGAGACGCGCCGGATCGCGCCCTACCAGAACGCCACCGGCCTTCAGGTGACCTCGGCGGTGCTCGCCGGCATGGTCTGGGCGCTGGAGAACCCCGAGGCCGGCATCGTCGAGGCCGACGAGATGGACTTCCGCCGCTGCCTCGAAGTCCAGACCCCGTATCTCGGCCCCGTCGTCGGCGTCTACACCGACTGGACGCCGCTCGCCGGCCGCCCGGGCCTGTTCCCGGAGGACATCGACGCCAGCGACCCCTGGCAGTTCCGCAACGTGCTCGTGCACGGCTGAACCCGAGCGTCCGCGCCGTTGCAGACCGGCCCCGGACTGCTACCATCGCGGCCTCACCGGAGGAGGCCGCGATGGCCGTTGCCCGACGACGCGACGCGCGCATGGGCGTCGCCGAATACCAGGATTGGGTCGCGTCCAAGCCGGACGACCAGCGCTGGGAGCTGCTCGACGGCGTACCGACGCTGATGTCGCCGACGAGCGGGCGTCACCAGCGCATCGTCGCGAACCTGGTCCGGCGCCTCGACGAACTCGCCGAGCGCAGGGGCTGCAGCGCCCTCCCCGGCCTCGCCGTGCTCAGCGCGGAGATGGACGACTTCGCGCCGATCCCCGACATCGTGGTCCAGTGCGGCCCGCTGCCCCGCGGCGGCTACACCCGCGACCCGCTGCTCGTCGCCGAGGTACTGTCCCCCTCGACGATGAGCATGGATCGCGGCCGCAAGACCGATGTCTTCCGCACGGTCGCGGCGCTGCAGGTCTTCCTGATCGTCTATCAGGACGATGCCCGGGCCGAGGTCTGGCGGCGCGACGCCGGATGGGCGATGCGGATGCTGGGACGGGGCGACGTGATCGACCTGCCCGAGCTCGGCGGCACGCTCACTGCAGCCGACATCTACGCCCGGGTGGAATTCTGAACGCCCGCGGCTGACGCCGGTCGCGGGCGGACCCATCTATGGTACGCTCGCCCAGGCAGTTCGGAGAGGCCCGCATGGCAGTCGCGGCGAAGCGGGACGACCGCATGAGCGTCCCGGACTACCGGGTTTGGGTCGCCGGCCGCCCGGACGACGAGCGCTGGGAACTGCTCGACGGCGAACCGGTGCTGATGTCGCCACCGACCGAGCGGCACCAGACCATCGTCTCCAACCTCATCCGTCGCCTCGGCGACCTCGCCGATGTGCGGGGCTGCCGCGTCGTCCCCGGCATCGCGGTCGTCAGCCGGGACATGGACGACTTCGCGCCGATCCCCGACGTGGTGGTGCGTTGCGGCCCGATGCTGCCGGACGGCTACGCGTCCGATCCCGTCCTCGTCGCGGAGGTGCTGTCCCCCTCGACGATGAGCGCCGACCGCGGCCGCAAGACCGACTTCTACCGTGCCGTCGAGAGCCTGCAGGTCTTCCTGATCGTGTATCAGGACGAGCCACGGGTGGAGGTCTGGCGCCGGCAGGAGGGCGACGCCTGGCGCAAGCAGGCGCTCGGCCTCGACGGCGCGATCGAGCTTCCCGAATTCGGCAGCGCCTTGCCCGTCGCAACCGTCTTCGCCGGTCTGTCGTTCTAGCCAACACCCACCAGGTCGCAGCCCTTGCCCCATTTCGAAGACTTCTACGCCGACAAGCTGCGCGGCGGCCTCGGCGTCACCGATGCGGAATCGGTGATGGACCTGCGCGGCGCCAACCGGGCGACCGCGGAGGCGTCGCTGAACGAGATGCTGGAGCGGAGCCGCTTCGCCAAGGGCAAGACCGTGGCGATCCGCCTCGATCCGCCGCCTGAGGGCGGCGGCGAGACCCTGTTCCAACCGGTGGGCCGCCTGCTGCTCGACGCCAAGCGCCGCGGCCTCGTCGACAGGTTGCAGACGCTCCCGGCCGGGGACGGGCTCGGGTTCTACGTGGCGCTGGCCGGGAAGCCGCAGCGCGAGCCGGCGTGACCGGCTCGGCCCCCGGTCCGTCCACCGCGTTCGCCGGGCGCAACACCATCGAGCGGCTGGCGCGCTTCGGGTTCTGCGCCCGCGGCGCGGTCTACTGCGTCGTCGGCGTGCTGGCGGTGCTCGCGGCGGTCGGGGCCGGCGGCAAGGCCGGCGACAGCGAGAACGCGCTCCGCTTCGTGCTGCTCGGACCCCTCGGTCCTTGGATCGTCGGCCTGATCGCCCTCGGGCTCTGGGGCTTCGCCGCCTGGCGCCTCGTCGAGGCGGTGACCGACGCCGACCGACGCGGCACCTCGCCCAAGGGGCTCGTGGTGCGGGGTGCCCACCTCGTCAGCGCCGGCATCTATGCCGGCCTCGGGCTCACGGCGGCGAGCCTCGCACTCGGGCTCGGCCTGCAGTCGGACGGCGACGGCCTGCAGGACTGGACGGCGTGGCTGCTGGCCAAACCCTTCGGCCGCTTCGCCGTGGCGCTGATCGGCCTCGGCGTCGCTGGCGGCGGCGTCGGCTTCCTGGTCAAGGCCGTCCGCGGCGACGTGACCGAGCGCCTCGCCCTCGATGCGGCGCGCCAGGCCTGGGCGGAGCCGGTCGGCCGGTTCGGCTACGCGGCCCGCGGCATCGCATTCCTGATCATCGGCGGCTTCGTCGTCGTCGCGGCCTGGTATCAGGCCTCGTCGGAGGTGAAGGGCCTGTCCGGGGCGTTCCAGGCCCTGCGCGCCCAGCCCTACGGCCGGATCCTGCTCGCGATCGTCGCGGCCGGCCACGTGGCGTTCGGGGCCTTCGGCCTGATCCAGGCCCGCTATCGCCGGATCGACGCGCCCGACATCGACCAGGCCGACGACGCGGTGGCGCGGGCCGTCCGCCCGACCGGCTGACCGATCGCGTTGACACCGCCCGAGGCGGAGCCGATACCGCCGCGGAACATCATGCAGCAGCGCACCTACAAGACCGCGGTGATGGTGGTCCACGATCTCGTGGCGACCGCGCTGGCCGTGGTCCTCACCTTCGTGTTCCGCTTCACCGGCGACGCCCTCGCCGAACGCGTGCACGCGCTTCCCGTCCTGCTGCCGCCGTTCCTCGTCGTCGCCGGCCTCGTCTACGGACGGTTCAGGCTCTACCGCACCAAGTGGCGCTTCGCCTCTCTGCCCGATCTCGCCGGCATCGTTCGCGCCGCGAGCGTGCTCGCCTTCGGGCTGCTGGTGCTCGACTACGTCCTGGTCTCGTCGGACCTGTACGGGTTCTACTTCTTCGGCAAGATCGCCATCGTCCTGTACTGGGTGCTGCAGATCTTCCTGCTCGGCGGCACGCGCCTCGCCTTCCGCTACCTGAAATACGCCCGCTCCAAGCAGTCGAGCGCGCGCTCGGCCACGGTTCCGACGCTGCTGCTCGGCCGCGGTGCCGACATCGAGACGCTGCTGCGTGCGATCGAATCCGGCTCGGTGCGCAAGCTCGCGCCGAAGGGCATCCTCTCGCCGCGCGCCGACGAGGCCGGGCAGACGATGCGCGAGGTCGCCGTGCTCGGCGGCGATGGAGCCTCGGCGAAGCGATGCGGCGGCGCGGGACGGCATCATCGAAGGCAGGCCTCGGCCGAAAGAACGCC
>NZ_VRVH01000132.1:0-12137 GCF_008040095.1 Methylobacterium sp. WL6
TTACTGAGACCGCGCCCCCCGCCTTCTACCCGCACGGAGTCGGCGGCTGCGTCAGCAGGTCGGCGGCTGCGGCCAGTGAGGGCGCGCCGACGCTCGCCGCGAGCGTCAGGGTGCGCACCAAAGCGACGAGCTTGGAGCGGGCCATAAGAATTCCTTCACGCTTAAATGTGCCGGAAGCTTTCGGTGCCGGCTCTGGTGACCTCCCGGACCATGGCGGCAAGGTCTTAAAGCTGGCTTAACGTTAAAACTTAGCGTTATGGATTGTTTGAGGTTCGCAATCCTGCACGTCGCCGATGCGGTCCTGCGGACACAATCGCCGTTCCGGGCGTTGCCTGCACAGCCTCCACCGAGCGAGATCGACATGACGCGCCTGTTCATCGCCGACGTCCGGACCCCGTCCGGCCCGCGCCCCCTGGTCACGGTGCGCGCGGCCTCGGAGGCCGAGGCGCTGCTGTTCCTCGAGGCGCACTACCCCGAGGACCGGATCGAGGCGGTGGCCGAGCCGGGCGAGTGGGCCAGCGATGCCGCGACCGGATCGAACCCCGGCGACGTCCGCGAGCATCCCGGCAGCACCTGGCCGACCAGCCTGTCGCGGGCGCCCGCCGGGCCCTGAGCGGTGCTGCCGGAGGACGTGCGCGCCCTCGCGCTGATGCTGCCGGAAGCGATCCTCGGCGCGCACAAGGGCAACCCGGATTTTCGCGTGGGCGGCCGGGTCTTCGCGACGCTGTGGACCGAGGAGGACCGGCTGGTGCTGCGGCTGTCGCCGGAGGACCAGGAGCGCCTGCTGGAGGCCGAGCCGGACCTGTTCTCGGCCATCGACGGCGCCTGGGGCCGCCGCGGCTGGACCAACCTCGACCTCGACGCCTGCGAGGAGGAGATTTTGCGGGACGCCCTGCTCGCCGCCTGGCGCGCCACGGCGCCGGCCGGGCTGGTCTCGGTCTACGAGCCGACGGCGTGAGGGCGGCCGCTCCGCGAGCCGGTGCTGAGCGCCGCCCGCTTGCGTCATTCGGCCCGGCGCCGTGGTGGTGATCGGGACCGCCCGGCGGCCCGTCGATCGCCGGGCGGGTCGTCGGGCTCGCCTCAGGCCTCAGCGAGCAGCTTGGCCGCGAACGCACCGAGCATGCCGCCCATCAGCCAGCGCTGCGCCCGCATCCAGGACGGGCGCCGGGCGAGGCCGGCCGCCAGCGCCCCGGCCGTGGTGGCGATGACGACGCCGAAGGCGAGGTTGAGGGCGATGTGCATCAGGCCGAGCGCCAGGGTCTGAGCCAGCACGCTGCCGTGGCCGGGGATCACGAATTGCGGCAGCAGCGCGAGGTAGAGCAGCGCCGCCTTGGGGTTCAGCAAGGTCGTGGCCAGCCCCATCGCGAGCACCCGGCATGGGCCGGCCTGCGGCAGGTCCGCGGCCTGGAACGGCGAGACGCCCCCGGGGCGCACTGCGGACCAGGCGAGGAGCAGCAGGTAGGCCGCCCCGGCGAGCCGCAGGGCATCGTGGGCGTAGGGCACCGTCGCAAGCAGTGCCGTGATCCCGAAGGCGGCGCAGGTCATGTAGAGCAGAAACCCTAGCGCGCTGCCCACCAGCGAGACCAAGCCGGCCCGGCGCCCCTGCGCGATCGAGCGCGAGATCAGGTAGATCATGTTCGGCCCCGGCGTGATCGCCAAGCCGAGGATCACCGCGCCGTAGGCGACGAGGGTGGGATGGTCGGGCATCGTCGGGCTCCTGCCGCACGCTTCGTGGCGGCGCAGCCCCGGATTTCCCATCCGCCCTTCGATCGGTAAAATACCATCTCAAGATCCCTGTGATACGGCTGGGCTATCGAAGTGACCGTGGACGTCCGGTTGATCCGCCACCTCTGGCTGTTCCTGGCGGTGGCCGAGGCACGGCATTTCGGGCGTGCCGCCCAGCGGCTCGGCATGTCGCAGCCCCCGCTGAGCGAGGGCATCCAGACCTTGGAGCGGATGCTGGGCGCGCGGTTGTTCGACCGCGACCGCCGCGGCGTGCGGCTCACGCCCGCGGGCGCCGCGATCCTGCCGGCGGTGCAGGTCTTCGCCGGCCAGGTGGAGCGCTTGGAGCGGGCCGTGCGCGAGGCGGTCGCAGGCCGGACCGGCACGCTGACCGTCGGCGCGATCAACTCGGCGCTTCTGGAGGACTTGCCGCCGATGGTGGCGCGCCTGCGTGCGGCCCGGCCGGGGCTGACGATCGCCGTGCGCGAGATCGACAGCGTCGAGGCGGTGCCGCTGATCGAGGCGGGCGAGATCGATCTCGCCTTCGCGCGCCTGGAAGGGGAACTCGGCCCGAACATCCGCTCGCGGCCGGTCGCCACCGATCGTCTCGCCGTCGCCCTGCCGCGCGATCACCGGCTGACCGGCATGGCGGCGGTCCCGCTGGCGCTGCTGGCCGATGCGGATTTCGCGATGTTCGCTCGCCGCTCCAGCCCGGTCTACTTCGACCGGGTGACGGCAGCCTGCCACGCGGCGGGGTTCGCGCCGCGCATCGTGCACGAGGTCCGCGCCGTGACCTCGCAGATCGCCTTCGTGGCCTGCGGGCAGGGTGTTGCGCTGGTGCCCCTGCGCTTCGAAGGGCTCGCCCCGCCCCAGGTCGTGATCCGACCGCTGGCCGAGAACGTCGAGATCGTCGCGGCGGCCCTGGTCTGGTCGGACGCCCGCAGCAATCCTCTGGTCGACGCGGCCATCGCGTCGTTCACGGAGCCGACCGGATGAGGCTTCCCACCCCGAGCCGTCCTTCCGGTCACGACACCGGGCCCGACCGGAGCCGCCGCCGCTACAGCCGGAAATCCTCGCCGAGGTAGAGCCGACGCGCGTCGGCGTTGGCGACGATTTCCTCCGGGGTGCCCTCGGTGAGGATGCGGCCGGAATGGGCGATGTAGGCGCGGTCGATCAGGCCGAGCGTCTCGCGGACGTTGTGGTCGGTGATCAGCACGCCGATGCCGCGCTGCTTCAGGTGCTTGACGAGGTCCTGGATGTCGCCGACCGCGATCGGGTCGATGCCGGCGAAGGGCTCGTCGAGCAGCATGAAGGTCGGCGACGAGGCCAGCGCCCGGGCGATCTCGCAGCGCCGCCGCTCGCCGCCCGAGAGCGCGATCGACGGGGACTTGCGCAGGCGCGCGATGTCGAATTCCTCGAGCAGCGAATCGAGCTTCCTCGCCCGCGCCTTGCGGTCGGGCTCGGCGACCTCGAGCACGGCGCGGATGTTGTCCTCCACCGTCAGCCCGCGGAAGATCGAGGCTTCCTGCGGCAGGTAGCCGATGCCGAGGCGCGCGCGCTGGTACATCGGCAGGTGGGTGATGGCCAGGCCGTCCAGCGTGATGTGGCCGCGGTCGGCCGCCACCAGCCCGGTGATCATGTAGAAGATCGTGGTCTTGCCGGCGCCGTTCGGCCCGAGCAGGCCGACCGCCTCGCCGGTCCGCACCGTGAGCCCGGCCTCGTGCACGACGGTGCGCGCGCCGTAGCTCTTGCGCAGGCCGCGGACGCTGAGGATGCCGGGGCCGCCCTCGACCTCGGACGGCGCGGCCTCGGGCCGGGCGCGGCCGAGCACCCGCCCGAGCCAGGACGGGCGCGGGCTCGCGGTCTCGGACCGGTGCGGGGAGAGGGCCTGACCGCCGGGGACGCCGATCGAACCGCTCAATTGGCCTGGGCCCGCGTCTTGCCGTCGGACTTGCCGTCGCCCTTGGCGGCATCCGTCTTGGCTGCGTCACCCTTGGCTGCGTCGGCCGGCTTCGGCGCGGTCCTGGCGATGCCGGCGGGCTGCGCGCAGCCCTTGGCGGGCTTGTCCTTCTCGGCCTTCTCGCCCGGCACGAACAGGGCGGAGACGCGCCCGCCCGGCACCGGGTCCATGTTCGCGCGGCCGGTGTTCATGTCGTAGACGAGGCGTTGGCCGCGGGTGACGTTTTGGCACTGGCTCAGCACGACGTTGCCGGTGAGCACGATGCGCTTGGCTGCCTGGTCGAACACCGCGCTGTCGCCGGTGGCGACCTGGTCCTTCTGCACCACCGTGACCGGGCCGGCGCATTCCACCTTCTGGATGCCGTTCTCGCCCATGCCGGCCGCATCCTTCGGCTTGTCCTCGGCCTCCGCGGCCGGGCTCGCCTTGTCCTTGGCGTCCTTGTCCTTGCCGCGCTTGTAGTGGACCGTCATCGTCGAGCAGCGGATGGTGCTCTCGCCCTGCACGGCCACGACGTTGCCGGCGAAGATCGCCTTGCTCTCGCGGTCGAACACGTCGAGCCGGTCGGCGTCGATCTTGATCGGCTCCTTGCCGCCGCCCATCGATCCGAACGGCGAGGTCGGATCCTTCTTCGGCGCCGCCGCGACGGCCGGCTTCTCGGCCCGGGCGGGCGCGACCGGCAGCGCAACGGAGAGAAGCGACGCGGCCGCGAAGGCGGCGGCGAGCCGCGCCGGCAGACCGGACAGGCCGGTCATGGGCGGCCGTCCGTCGGCTCGGCCGAGGAGGTGAGGACGCGCAGGGGCGCCTTGGCCGGCTCGGCCTTGTCGTCGGCCTTCGCGTCCTTGGCCTTGTCCTGGTGGAACACGGTGTGGACGTTGCCGATGAACGAGATCACGCGGCCGTTCTCGACCACGTCGAGCCCGTCGGCGACCACCTGGCCGCTCGGCACCGACACGGTGACGGTCTCGGCGGATTTCACGCTGCCGGCCTTGAAGTCGACGGCGGCCGATTGCAGCCGCGCCTCCTCGCCCTTGTCGGTCCAGATCCGGATGTCCTGCTTAAGGTCGAGCGCCTCGCGGGTGGTGTCGAACAGCCCGGTCGCCGCCTCGATCCAGGCGAGGCCGCCCTTGTCGTCGGTGGCGACGTGGCCGCGCATCGCCTCGAGCTCGATCAGGCTCGGCTTGCGCATGTCCTGCAGCGCGGCGGTGGCGGTGACCTCGTAGCCGCGGTCGCCCTTGCGGAAGCCGGAGAGCTTCGGGTTCTCCATCCGCACCTTGGTGCCCGACAGCGTCACCGGCCCGACGCTGACGCCGGGGATGACGGCCGCGAACGGGTTGAACAGCCAGGCTCCGAGCGCGATCACCGCGCCGCCCGCGACCAGGGGCAGCACCCGGCGCAGCGTGCGCACCTGGGCGCTGTGGCGATGGGCGCGCGCATGCGCGCGGGTGCGGCGCAGGTCGGTCCGACCGCTCGCCTGGGCGTACCCGTTCATCTCGACCGCGTCGACGACCTGCATGACGATTCCGATGCGCGACGCTGGGGCGATGCGCCCGCGAGCCCGGCCCTGACGCTTCGCGCGCCGCGCCGACTCGTCCGGGATGCGCCCGGCCGATGGCGAAGTTATGGCCCAAGCGTTTCCGAATGTTCAACTGTCGCCTGCATCCGGAAGCCGTGCGGGCGAGGATTCGGCGGACGCGCCGTGCGTTCGCGCACGGCGATGGCGCGGCCGTTCCCGGATGGCGTGCGCTGGCGGCGCCCGACTCGGGCGGGCCGCTGTCGGACTGTCCTGCGACGCCCGATCGCCCGTCCCTCCCGCCCGGCGGGGGGGAAGGGCGCCTTTCCCGTTCGAGAGAGGCGGCGCGGTGCGTAGCGGGATCGATCCGGCGCCGAGACCCCGCGCAGCCGCGAACCGACGGGCCGGGCAGGAAGGCGTCGCGGCGGCCCCCCCGAGGCGGGACCGCAGGCCGGACGAGGCCCGGCCTGCCTCGGCCGCCTTACGCCTGCGCGGCGTCCGCCGGCGCGCCGGCCTTCGGGCCGCCCTTGGCGACGCCGACCAGGGCCGGGCGCAGGGTCCGGTCGCCGATGACGTAGCCCGACTGGACCACCTGCACGACGGTGCCGGCCGGCACCTCCGGGTCGGGCACCTCGAACATCGCCTGGTGGCGGTTCGGGTCGAAGCGCTGGCCCTTGGGCTCGACCACCTTCACGCCGTGGCGCTCCAGGGTCTTGGCGAGATCCCGCTCGGTCAGCTCGATGCCGTCGATCAGGCCCTTCAAGGCGCCCTCGGCCGAGGCCCGCGCCTCGGCCGGGACGCTGTCGAGCGCGCGGCGGATGTTGTCGGCGACGTTGAGCACGTCGCGGGCGAAGTTGGTGACCGCGTAGGTCCGGCCGTCGGCGACCTCGCGCTCGGTCCGGCGGCGCAGGTTCTCCATCTCGGCCAGCGTGCGCAGCGTGCGGTCCTTCAGCTCGTCGCGCTCGGCGGTCATCGCCGCGAGCTTCGCGTCGGCGGCCGACCCGTCCTGGGACGCGGGGGCGTCGTGCGGCGCCTCGTGCGCCACGCCGGCCCCGGCCTCGACCGTGCTCTGGCGCGGGTCGTCATGCTGCATGTCGTTGCTCGTCATCGCGAAAAGGGCTCGCCGGGTGATTTCGGGGTCGGCGTTGATATCAGGCGCGCGGGCCGCGAAATCAACCCGGCGAAGCACATCACGCCTCCCGCGGCGGCGGCGCGGCGACGAGCGCCTCCAGCCCCTCCGCCTTCATCACCGCCACGTCGCCGGCGAAGACCTCCATCACCGCGCTGCGGATCGCCGCCTGGCGGTCGGGCTGGGTGACGCGGGTGCCGGTTAGGTCGGTGACGTAGAATACGTCCACCGCCCGCTCGCCGAAGGTCGCGACATGCGCCGAGGTGATGTTGAGGTTGAGGCGGTTCAGCGCCGTGGTCAGCTCGTAGAGCAGGCCCGGCCGGTCGAGACCGGTGACCTCGACCACCGTCTCGCGGCTGGACAGCGCGTTGTCGATCGCCACGTCCGGCGGGACCAGGAAGGTCTTGGCCCGGCCGGCGGAGGGCGGGTGCTTGTCGGCCACGAGCTCGGCGATCTTGATCTCACCCTTGAGCGAGCGCTCGATCGAGGCGGTGATGCGCCGGCCGCGGCGCATCTCGTCCTCGTCGCGCTCGAAGGCGCGGGAGATGAAGATCGAATCGAGGGCGAAGCCGTCGCTGGTGGTGAAGGCCTGGGCGTCGACGATGTTGCCGCCGGCCGCCGCGCAGGCCCCGGTGACGATGGCCAGCAGCCGCGGATGGTCGGGCGAGTACACCGTCAGCTCGGTGACGCCGCGGACCGGATCGGTCTCGACGTCGGTGGCGCTAGTGCGGCCGGCCTCGATCGCCTGGCGGATGAAGCCGGCGTTCTTGAACTGGCGCACGCCGTCGACCTTCAGCCAGTAGGCCTGGTTGTGGCGCGCGGCGTAGGCGTCGAACACCTCCGACGACCAGTCGGGCAGCTGCTCGCGCAGGCCCATCTGGATCAGCCGGACGCGGTCGGTGCGGGCGATCTCGGAATGGCCGCCCGACAGCACCACCTCGGTCTCGTCGTAGAGGGTGCGGATCAGCGTGCCCTTCCACGCGGTCCAGACGCCGGGGCCGACGGCGGTGATGTCGGCGACGGTGAGGATCGTCAGCAGGCGCAGGCGCTCCAGCGTCTGCACCACGGCGGCGAACTTCTCAATGGTCTTCGGGTCCGAAAGGTCGCGGCTCTGGGCGGTCATCGACATCAGGAGATGGTGCTCGACGAGCCAGGCCACCGTCTCGGTCTCGGCCTGGGTCAGGCCGAAGCGCGGGCACAGCTTCTGCGCGATCGCCGCGCCGGCGATCGAGTGGTCCTCGGGCCGGCCCTTGGCGATGTCGTGAAGCAGGATCGCCACGTAGAGCGCGCGCCGGTTGTGGATCGCGTTGACCAGGCGCGAGACCAGCGGGAACTGCTCCTCGGTGCGCCCGGAATCGATCGCCGCGAGCACGCCGAGCGAGCGCAGCAGGTGCTCGTCCACCGTGAAGTGGTGGTACATGTTGAACTGCATCATCGCGACGATGCGGCCGAAATCCGGGATGAAGCGGCCGAGCACGCCGGCCTCGTTCATCTGCCGCAGCACCGATTCCGGCGAGTTCTTCGAGGTCAGGATCTCGAGGAAGAGGCGGTTGGCCTCCTCGTCGGCGCGCAGCGCGTGGCCGATCAGGCGCAGGGAGCGGTTCGCCAGGCGCTTGGCGTCGGGATGGATCGCGAGGTTGTGCCGGTCGGCGAGCCAGAACAGGCGCAGGAGGTTGACCGGATCGCGCTCGAACGCGTCCTCGGCGCGGACGTTGACCCGGCCGTGGTCGAGCCAGAAATCCTCCGCCTCGATCGCGGTGGCGCGGAACCGGTCGCGGAACTTGCCGATCCAGCGGTCGAGCACCGGCGTGCGCTTGGCGTGGCGCGCCTCCAGCTCGGCGCAGACGATGGCGGTGAGGTCGCCGACGTCCTTGGCGATCAGGAAGTACGCCTTCATGAAGCGCTCGACGCCCGACAGCCCGCCGCGCGGCCCGAAGCCGAGGCGCTCGGCGATCTTCGGCTGCAGCCCGAAGGACAGCCGCTCCTCCGCGCGCCGCGTGACGAAGTGCAGGTGGCAGCGCACCCGCCACAGGAACTCGTCGCAGCGCTCGAACAGGCGGTACTCCTCCGCCGTGAACAGGCCGGCGGCGACGAGCTCGACCTGGTCGCGCACCCGGTAGGTGTACTTGGCGATCCAGAACAGGGTGTTGAGGTCGCGCAGGCCGCCCTTGCCGTCCTTGACGTTGGGCTCGACCAGGTAGCGCGAGGAGCCGGCCTTGGTGATGCGGCCGTCGCGCTCGCGCAGCTTGGCCTCGACGAACTCGTGCGCGGTGCCCATCACCAGCTCGGCGTCGAAGCGCGTCACCAGCTCCTCGAACAGCACCCGCGTGCCGAACAGGAAGCGCGCCTCTAGGAGCGCCGTGCGGATCGTCATGTCGGCGCGGGCCTCGCGCAGGCATTCCTCGACCGAGCGGGTGGCGTGGCCGACCTTCAGCTTGAGGTCCCACAGCACGTAGAGCATCGCCTCGACGACGCTCTCCGACCATGCGGTCTGCTTGTAGGGCAGCAGGAACAGGAGATCGATGTCGGAGCCCGGCGCCATCGTGCCCCGGCCGTAGCCGCCGGTCGCCACCACCGCGAGCTGCTCGCCGGTGGAGGGGTTGTCGTTCGGATAGAGCCGCCAGACCACCGCGTCGTGGATCGCGCGCACCACCGCGTCGGTGAGGTTCGACAGGGCGCGGGCGCAGCGCATGCCGTCCCGGTCCTTCAGAAGCTGCGCCTCGGCCGCCGCGTGGCCGGCCTCGATGACCCGCTTAAGCTCCGGCACCAGAACGGCGCGGAGCTTCGTCGGCTCACGAGCTTCGCGATCCAGGGCATCCAGAACCTTGTCCAGGGCAGCGACGGCATCGAACATGGGTACCCGTTAGCATGAACTGCCGGTGCTGCCAGCGGGGCCGGGCTTCCGGACCGGCGCGCCGCGTCGAGCCAGGGTCCTCGAGCCGGGGCTCGTCAGCGAAGGGCCTCGGGCGAGGGGCCGCGAGCAAGAGCCACGCCGAAGCCACGCTCGATCCGGATCCGCCGGAGCGGGCGGGGTGCCGGTGGGCGAGCTTTGACGCGCCGTCCCGGGGATCGTATATACGAAGGCGATACGTTGATGCGAGCGCGGCACGGTGCCGTTCGAAGCTTGGTCACAGCCATGCCAGGAGAGGTGCGCGTGATCGTTCAGTTCTCCCGATGGGGCAACAGTCTCGCCCTCCGCATTCCGGCGCAGATCCTGCGAGACGTCGGCGCTGCGGAAGGCAGCACGGCCGAACTGAGTGTCGAGGAGGGGCGGATCGTCATCGCGCCGCGCGCAGAGCCGTCGCGCTACACCTTCGACGGCCTGCTTGCCGGCATCACCAAAGAGAACCTGCACGACGACCAGTTCGAGGGGCGGACGGTCGGTGACGAGATCTGGTGAGCCGCCCTATTGCCCTGATCTCGGCGACCTGATCTTTCTCGAGTTCAGTCCGCATCTTGGGACCGAGCAGGGCTTCACCCGGCCCGGGCTCGTTCTCACGCCGCGGTCCTACAACGGCCTCGTCGGGCGCTGCTTCGCGTGTCCGGTCACCAGCCGCGGACGTGGCTACCCTTACGAGGTGGTCCTGCCGTCCGGGCTGAAGATCCACGGCTTCGTCCTTGCGGACTAGGGCAAGCCGCTCGCCTAGGCCGAGCGCTACGCGCGCTTCGTCGACGTCGCGCCGGCGGCCGTGATCGATGATGTGAAGGCGAAGATCGCGGCGTTCCTGCAACTCGGTTGATGCCGATCGTCCACGGCTGTGCGTCCTATATTGCGGAATTGTCGTTTGACATAAAGAACGCACCGGCCTAGCTCGGATCAAACGCCCGATCCGAAAAGGACTGTCCTCATGCGCCTTGCCCGCCGCGCGCTTCTCGGTGCCGCCCTCGCGCTCGCTCTCCCGGTCGCCCTGCCCACCGCCTTGTCCGCGCCCGCCGGCGCCGCCGAGGTCAAGGAGGTCCGCCTCGACTGGGCGACCTACAACCCGGTCGGGCTGGTCCTGAAGGACAAGGGGTTTTTGGAGGAAGCGCTGAAGCCGAGGGGCATCACCGTGCGCTGGGTCCAGTCGCTCGGCTCCAACAAGGCGCTCGAATTCCTCAATGCCGGCGCGATCGACTTCGGCTCCTCGGCCGGCGCCGCCGCCCTCGTGGCGCGCATCAACGGCAACCCGATCAAGGCGGTCTACGCCTACTCGCGGCCGGAATGGACCGCGCTCGTCACCCGCAAGGACAGCGGCATCGCGCGGGTCGCCGACCTCAAGGGCAAGCGCATCGCGGTGACCCGCGGCACCGACCCGCACATCTTCCTGATCCGCGCCCTCCAGGGCGCGGGCCTGACCGAGCGCGACGCCAAGCTCGTCCTGCTCCAGCACGCCGACGGCCGCACGGCGCTCGACCGCGGCGACGTCGACGCCTGGGCCGGCCTCGACCCGATGATGGCCGCGGCCGAGATCGAGAACGACGACGTGCTGTTCTTCCGCGACGCGAGCGTCAACACCTGGGGCCTGCTCGACGTGCGCGAGGCGTTCGCCCAGGAGAACCCCGAGCTCGTCCGCACCGTGATCGCCGCCTACGAGCGGGCGCGGCTGTTCGCGATCCAGAACCCGGACGCGCTGAAGGCGGCCCTGGTCGCCGCCACGAAGCTGCCCGAGCCGGTGATCGCCCGGCAGGTCGCCCGCACCGACCTCTCCGAGCCGGCGGTCGGCAAGGCCCAGGCGGCCTCGATCCAGGCGGCCGGCCTCGCCCTGCAGCAGGCCGGCATCATCCCCGCCGGCACCGACGTCCCCGCCGCCGTCGACGGGCTGATCGACACGCGCTTCAACCCGGCGCGGTAGGCGAGGGCGTATCGAGCCCCGCTCGCATCGTTCGTCGCAGAGCCGTATCGTCCGCGCGATCCGCAGCGCGGCTCCTTCTCCCAGGGGGAGAAGGGTGGGATGAGGGGCGTGCCTCAGACGGAAAGGTCACACCCCTCACCCTGTCCCTCTCCCCCTGGGAGAGGGGGCCCGCGCCGCGATATGCCCACGGTTCGGTCGACGCACACAGCAGGAGCGACCGGAGGCATGCCCGAGATCACGAACCTCCTCGCCTTCGCGCTGGTCTCCCTCGGCATGGTGCTGACGCCGGGGCCGAACATGGTCTACCTGGTCTCGCGCTCGCTCTCGCAGGGGGCGGGCGCCGGGATCACCGCGCTGCTGCTCGCCGTGCCCTTCGCCTACGACGCCCTGCGCCTTTCCGGCGCGCTCTACCTGCTGTGGCTGGCCTGGCAGGCGGTGCGGCCGGGCGGGCGCTCGCCGTTCCAGCCGCGGATGCTGCCGCCCGACGGGCCGCGGCGGCTGTTCGCGATGGGGTTCCTGACGAACCTCCTCAACCCGAAGATCGCGGTGATGTACCTGTCGCTGCTGCCGCAGTTCATCACGCCGGGGCACGGCAGCGTGCTGGTGCTATCGCTGGTGCTGGGGTCGGTGCAGACCGGGATCAGCGTCGGCGTGAACGCGCTGCTCGCCGTCACCGCCGGGTCGGTGGCCGGCTTCCTCGGCGGGCGCCCGGCCTGGATGGTGGCGCAGCGCTGGCTGATGGGCACCGTGCTCGCCGGCCTCGCGGTGCGGATGGCGACCGAGGCGCGGCGCTGAGCCCGCGGCGGTGCTATAGGGCCGCCGACCCTCCAGCTCCCGACGGTCCGATGCCACACCTTTCCGAGCTCTACGCCCGATGACCGGACCCGCGGCCGCTCCGGCGGCGAACGCCGCTTCCAACCTCGCGCCAAGCGCCGCCCCACGGGCCGGACGCGCGGTCTCCCCGCGCTTGGGCCGGGCCGGCCT
>NZ_VRVH01000133.1:0-12030 GCF_008040095.1 Methylobacterium sp. WL6
CGCCCAGCCCCGCGATCGCCCCCACCATGCGCTCGCCCCGCCGCACCGGGCCGACGCCGGCCGGCGTGCCGGTGAAGATCAGGTCGCCCGGCTCAAGCGCGAAATAGGCCGAGAGGTAGGAGATCTGCTCGGCGACAGACCAGATCATGTCGCCGAGGTCGCCGCGCTGGCGCTCGGCGCCGCCGACCGAGAGGGTGATCGGTCCGGCCGCCGGATGGCCGATCTCGGCGACCGGGTGGATCGGGCCGATCGGGCCGGAGAGGTCGGCCGCCTTGCCGAGGTCCCATGGCCGGGCCAGGGCCTTGGCCTCGTCCTGCAGGTCGCGCCGGGTCATGTCGAGGCCGATGGCGTAGCCGTAGACGTGTTCGCGCGCGGCCTCGACCGGGATGTCGCGGCCGCCGCTGGCGAGCGCCGCCACCAGCTCGATCTCGAAATGGTAGTTCTCGGTGCGCGGCGGATAGGGGTGCCGCGTCGGCTCGGGCCCGCAGGGCTGCAGCGCGTCGGCCGGCTTCATGAAGAAGAACGGCGGCTCGCGGTCGGGGTCCTTCCCCATCTCGCGGGCATGCGCCGCGTAGTTGCGGCCGACGCAGTAGACCCGGCGCACCGGGAACAGGTCCGTGCTGCCGGCGACCGGCAGGGCGACGCGGGGCGGGTTCGGGATGACGGACAGCATGGCGTGCCTCGTGAGACAGGGGCGGGTCGTCGTTCGGGCATCGGGTGGACCGGGTGCCCGCTGCGGCTAGTCTTAGGCCACCGACCGGTCCATGCCAGCCCGCAGCGTTTGCATCGCGGCCGCGTCCGCGAGAGAATCCCTGCCGAAGAACCGATCATGACCGAACCCACCCTCGCCCCGGCCCCGTCCGCCGACACCCTCCTCGAAGCCCTGCGCGCGCGCCTCGGGGCCGCCCATGTTCTGACCGACCCGTCCGACCTCGCCCCGTATCTCGTTGAGTCCCGAAAACTCTACCGCGGCTCGGCGCTCGCCGCCGTTCGGCCGGGCTCGACCGAGGAGGTCGCCTTCGTGGTCGAGGCCTGCGCGGCGGCGGGCGTCGCGGTGGTGGCGCAGGGCGGCAACACCGGGCTCGTCGGCGGCGGCGTTCCGCATGGCGGCGTGGTGCTGTCGCTTGCGCGGATGAACCGCGTTCTCGCGCTCGATCCGGTGAACGCCAGCATCGTGGTCGAGGCCGGCGCGATCCTCGCCGAGGTGCAGGACGCGGCCGACGCCGCCGGGCTGCTGTTCCCGCTCTCCTACGCCTCGCGCGGATCGGCGCGGATCGGCGGCGCGCTGGCGTGCAATTCCGGCGGGATCGCGGTGCTGGCCTACGGCAACGCCCGCGACCTCGTCCTCGGGCTCGAGGTGGTGCTCGCCGACGGCCGGGTGTGGAACGGCCTCAAGGCTCTGCGCAAGAACAACGCCGGATACGACCTTAAGCACCTGTTCGTCGGCTCGGAAGGCACCCTCGGCATCATCACCAAGGCGGTGCTGAAGCTCTTCCCGAAGCCCGCCTCGCGCACGGTCGGGTTTGTCGGGCTGCCCTCGGCCCGCGTGGCGCTCGACCTGTTCGCGCGCCTGCGCAGGCGCGCCGACCGGGACCTCACCGCCTTCGAGTTCATCCCGCCGGTCGGGCTCGACATGGTGCTGCGGCACATGCCCGGCACGGTCCGCCCGCTCGCGGGCGAGCACGGCGCCTACGCCCTGATCGAGCTCGCCTCCGCCCGGCCCGACGCCGACACCCGGGCCGAGCTCGAGGCGGCGCTCTCCGAGGCGATCGAGGACGGGCTCGTGGAGGATGCGACGCTCGGGGCGAGCGAGGCGCAGAACCTCGCGCTCTGGGCCTTGCGTGAGCATCTCTCGGATGCGCAGGGCTACGAGGGCGGCTCGATCAAGCACGACGTGTCGGTGCCCCTGTCGCGGCTCGCCGACTTCGTCGAGCAGGCGAGCGCGGCCTGCGAGGCGGCGATGCCGGGCCTGCGGGTCTGCGCCTTCGGCCATGTCGGCGATGGCAACATGCACTTCAATTTGAGCCAGCCGGTCGGCATGGACAAGGCCGCGTTCCTCGGCACCTGGGCGGACTTCAACCGCATCGTCCACGACATCGTGACCGCGATGGACGGCTCGATCGCCGCCGAGCACGGCGTCGGCCTGATCAAGCGCGACGAGCTGCAGCACTACGCCGACCCGGTCGCCCTCGACCTGATGCGCGCGATCAAGGCCGGCCTCGACCCGCAGGACCGGCTCAACCCGGGCAAGGTGGTCGCCCTCTCCGGCGATCCGCAGCCCGCCCTGCCCTGAGCCGACCGCCGCGGAGTGCCGAGCCGGCTGGATTTCGATTGTGCGACGCACCATGTCTTGCCATGATGCGATGACGCATCGCGCCATAAATCGGCTCTCCGGCCGGTCCAAGGTTCGAATCGCGACTGGTCGGGAGAAGACCGGGAGCGTGCGGGTTTCCCTGCGTTAGCGGGGCGTTAACGGCTGAGGTTGCGTTTTATCGTCAACCCCGGTCGCGGCGCCCGGCGCCAGGGTCCGGCACTTGCTTGGGTCCCCGCCTGCCTTCGCAGTCGCGAAGGCGACGGCCGGCTCGCGACGAGACGTTTCAAGGAGACCATCGAGATGCCCACCTCTCAGGCCCGCGTGCAGACCGCCGAGGCGAGCCGCTACCTGCAGCAGCTCTGCCGCCACTGGAGCCACAAGTTCCCGGTTTCGGCGACCCCCGAGCACGGCACCGTGCCGTTCAGCGAGGACCGCGTCTGCACCTTCGACGCCGAGCCCGACGCCCTGCTGATGCGGATCGCCACGTCCGATCCCGCCGGGCTGACCCGCCTGGAGAACGTCGTCTCCGACCACCTGATGCGCTTCGCCTTCCGCGAGAGCCTCGGCGAGATCACCTGGTCCCGCGCCGCTTGACTCGATGGACCCCGCACCGATCTTGCACCACAGGATCGGACGTTTCGAAGGGGTCGCGATGAACGCGCATGCTGAGCCGCCGGTCGCGAGGTCGGCGCACGAGGAGCGGCTCGACCGGCTCGCGACGGTTGCGGTCCGGGTCGGGCTCAACCTCCAGCCCGGGCAGGAGCTTGTCCTGACCGCGCCCCTCGACGCGCTGCCGCTGGCGCGTGCCATCACCGCCGAGGCCTACCGCGCCGGGGCGTCGCTGGTGACGACCCTGCTCGGCGACGACGCCGCGACGCTCGCGCGCTTCGCCCACGCCTCCGACGCGGCCTTCGATACAGCCGCCGGGTGGCTCTATGCGGGCATGGCGGAGGCCTACCGCAACGGCGCCGCCCGCCTCGCGATCAGCGGCGACGACCCGTCGCTGCTGTCGGCCCAGGATCCGGAGAAGGTCGCCCGCGCCAACCGGTCGCGCTCCAAGGCCTACGTGCCGGCGCTCGAGTTGATCGCCAACTTCGCCACGAACTGGACCATCGTCTCGGCCGCGACCCCGGCCTGGGCCCGCACGGTGTTCCCCGACCTCCCCGAGGCGGAGGCGGTCGCCAAGCTCTGGGATGCGGTGTTCGCCGCCTCCCGCGTCGACGGCCCCGATCCGGTCGCCGCCTGGGCCGCGCACAACGCCCACCTCCACGCGCGCAAGGACAGGCTGAACGGACACCGCTTCTCGGCGATCCGCTTCCGGGGGCCGGGCACCGACCTCACCGTAGGCCTCGCCGACGACCACGAATGGTGCGGCGGCGCGGCGACCTCGCGCAGCGGCATCACCTGCAACGCCAACATCCCGACCGAGGAGGTCTTCACCACGCCGCACAGGGCGCGGGTCGAGGGCCACGTCGCCAGCACCAAGCCGCTCTCGTACCAGGGCACCCTGATCGAGGGCATCCAGGTGCGGTTCTCGGAAGGCCGCATCGTCGAATCGGCCGCCACCCGGGGCGCCGACGTGCTGGCCCGCGTCCTCGACACCGACGAGGGCGCCCGCCGCCTGGGCGAGGTCGCGCTGGTGCCGGCTTCCTCGGCGATCTCGGCATCGGGGCTGCTGTTCTACAACACGCTCTACGACGAGAACGCCGCGAGCCACATCGCCCTCGGCCAAGCCTACTCGAAATGCTTCGTGGGCGGTGGCGCGGACTTCTCGGAGGACGACCTCGCGGCACGCGGCGCCAACCGCAGCCTGATCCACATCGACTGGATGATCGGCTCGGCCGAGGTCGACGTGGACGGCATCGCCGCCGACGGGCAGTCCGTGCCGGTGATGCGCCGCGGCGAGTGGGTCTGACGGCCGAGCCCGGTCCGTCACGCCGCGGGATGCACGGCCGAAAAAAACCGATTAAGACGGCGCCATGGCAGGACATTCCCATCGCGACGCCCGCGGTCGCCCGCTCGTCGCCGTCACCGGTCTCGGCATCGTCTCCTCCCTCGGGCACGGCCAGGACGCGACCTGGACCGCCCTGACGCAGGGGCGATCCGGCATCCACGCGATCGCGCGCTTCCCGACGGACGGGCTGCGCACGCGCATCGCCGGCACTGTCGACTTCCTCGACACCGATCCGCTGGTCGCCCCCGCGCTCTCCGAGCGCTTCGCCCGCGTGGCGGCCGAGGAGGCGGTGACGCAGGCCGGCATCGCCGCGGCCGGAGACTTCCCGGGCGCCCTGTTCATCGCAGTGCCGCCGGTCGAGATGGAATGGCCGCAGCGCCAGGCCCTGGCGGAGGCCTGCGGCGGCGAAGGGCCGGTGACCTATGCCGGCCTGCAGCACGCGGCGGCCTCGCGCAAGTTCGACGCGTGGCACGACCTCTTCATCTTCGGGACGGTGGCCGACCGCATCGCCGACCGCTTCGGCACCAAGGGCTCGCCGATCTCGCTCTCCACCGCCTGCTCGTCGGGCGCCACCGCGATCCAGCTCGGCGTCGAGGCGATCCGGCGCGGCGAGATGACGGCGGCGCTCTGCATCGGCACCGACGGCTCGGTGAACCCGGAATCGCTGATCCGCTTCTCGCTGCTCTCGGCGCTGTCGACCCAGAACGACCCGCCGGAGACCGCCTCGAAGCCGTTCTCGAAGAACCGCGACGGCTTCGTCATGGGCGAGGGCGCTGCCGCGCTCGTACTCGAGGACGCGGCCTCGGCCGTCGCGCGCGGCGCGACGATCCTCGGCTACGTGCTGGGCTGCGGCGAGAAGGGCGACGGCTTCCATCGCACCCGCTCCAGCCCCGACGGCGCGCCGATCATCGCGGCGATCCGTGCCAGCCTCGACGATGCCGGGATCGGGCCGGAGGCGGTCGACACGGTCAACGCCCACGGCACCTCGACGCCCGAGAACGACCGCATGGAGGCGATGGGCCTGATGGCGGTGTTCGGGGACGCCGCCGCGCGCATCCCGGTGACCTCGAACAAGTCGATGCTCGGCCACACGCTGACCGCCGCCGGGGCGATCGAGGCCGTGATCTCGCTGCTGACGATCCGGCACGGGCGCATTCCTCCGACGATCAACTACGCCGTGCCGGATCCGGCGATCCCGCTCGACATCGTCACCGCGGCGCGCGACCTGCCCGTGGCGCGCGTCCTGTCGAACTCGTTCGGCTTCGGCGGCCAGAACACCTGCCTCGTGCTCGGGTCCGAGCCGGCATGAGCGCGGCACCGACCGCGGCTCGCCGCATCCTGGTCACCGGCGGCGCCTCGGGCCTCGGCTCGGCGATCGTGCGGGCGATGGCGGCCGCCGGGCACGGCGTCGACTTCACCTTCCGCGCGTCGCAGGCGCCGGCCGAGGCCCTGCTCGCCGAGCTGCGCGACCGCCATCCCGACGCGGATTTCGAGGCGATCCCGCTGGATCTCGCCGACCGCGGCGCCCTCGACGCCTTCTGCGAGGCGGCGGAGGCGAAGAGCTATTACGGCTTCGTCCACAATGCCGGCCAATCCTACGACGCGCTCGCCGCGATGCTCGATCAGGAGCGCGCCGAGGCCCTGATGCAGGTGAACTTCTTCTCGCTGACGCGGATCGCCAAGAGCCTCGTGCGCGGGATGATCCGGGCGCGGGCCGGGCGCATCGTCGCGATCGGCTCGGTGGCGGCGCTGCGCGCCAACACCGGCAACGCGGCCTATGCGGCGACCAAGGGTGCGCTGATCGCCTATTGCCGCACCCTGGCGATCGAGTCGGCCAAGCGCGGCGTCACCGTCAACGTGATCGCCCCGGGCTTCGTCGACACCCCGATGATGGCCGGATACGCCGCCCACCGCGCCGGCATGGAGCGCCAGATTCCCGCCGGCCGCTTCGCCGACCCGACGGAGGTGGCGGCGCTGGCCGCCTTCCTGATGGCGGATCCCGCCGCCTACGTCACCGGCGCGGTGCTGCCGGTGGACGGCGGCCTGACGGCGATGATGGGCGTCCACCGCTGATCATGCGCGCCTCCCTCCTCGTCCGTCCGGCCCTCGCCGGCCTGCTGCTTCACCTCGGCGCCGGTGCGGTGCGGGCCGATCCGGTCCCGTACCGCGTTGACGGCCTGCCGCGCGGCGAGACGCTGAGCATCCGCGCCGAGCCCGACCCGGCGGCCGAGGTGGTCGGCGAGATCCGCGCCCGCGCGCTCGTCGTCGGCTGCACCAACGACACGCCGAGCCGCACGACGTGGTGCCGGGTCAAGGTCGGCCGGGTCTTGGGCTGGGCGCGGCGGCGCTACCTAGCACCGGAATGAGATCCCCGTCACGGATTCGGTCGCGCAGGCCGATGTGATGGCAGCTCGGGCTCCAAGCGATGCGGAATCGAACGACCCATCCCTGCATCTCGTCGGTCTCGATCCTCGCCTCGAGGAATGGCGTGGCGAGCAGGACGCGGCAGCCCGTGACGATCTCGGCGTTGTCGCACCGCCATGCGCTGGTGCTGCGGACGGATGAGATATGTTACGGCCACCCCGCACCCTCATCCCGAGGTGCCGGAGCGAAGCGGAGGCCTCGAAGGAGAACTCCAGGGATCGCTCCGCCCGCTGGAGGGCTCCTACGAGCCCCGCTGGCGCGAGCACCTCGGGATGCGGGCGTGATTGGGATCGGCCGAGGTCCGGGCGGGGTCGGCCAAGCGTTTGAAAGTCATCCGATGCAAGCCCTGCAACTCTTCGGCGACCGCGACCTGCGCCTGACCGAGGTCGAGGCGCCCCCTCCCCCCGGTCCCGGCGAGGTTCGGGTGCGCGTCCGCGCGGTCGGCCTGAACTTCATCGACGTCTGGGGCTTTCGCGGGATGGCCTTCGCCAAGCGGCGTCTGCCGCTGACGGTCGGCGCCGAGGCCGCGGGCGAGATCGCCGAGCTCGGCGAGGGCGTCGAGGGGCTCGAAGCCGGCGACAAGGTCGTGCTCTACGGCGCGATGACCTGCGGCCGATGCCGCGCCTGCACCGAGGGCCGCGACAACCTCTGCGAGGATGTCGGCGGGGTGATGGGCTTCCACATCGACGGCTTCGCCCGCGAGTTCGTCACCATGCCGGCCCGGCTCGTCGTCAAGGTGCCCGACGCGGTCAGCCTCACCGACGCGGCCTGCGCCGGCATCGCCTTCGGCACGGTGCAGCACATGCTGTTCGACAACGCCAAGCTCGAGCCCGGCGAGAGCATCCTGGTCCATGCCGGAGGCTCAGGGATCGGCACCGCGGCGATCCGCATGGCCAAGGCCATCGGCTGCACCGTCTACACGACGGTGGGCGACGACGAGAAGGGCGCCAAGGCCGCCGCGCTCGGGGCCGACCACGTCGTCAACTACCGCACCGAGCGCTTCGAGGGCGAGGTCCGCCGGCTGACCAAGCGGAAGGGCGTGGACGTGGTGTTCGAGCATGTCGGCCCCGACACCTGGAACGGCTCGCTGCTCTGCCTCAAGCGCGGCGGCCGCCTCGTGACCTGCGGCTCGACCTCGGGCGTCTCGACGACGATGAACCTGATGCAGCTGTTCCAGCAGCAATACCGCATCATCGGCTCGTTCGGCTGCCGGCTCGCCAACATTGCGGAATCGCTCGACAAGATGGCCGACGGCATCCGCCCCGTCGTCGACACCGTCTATCCTCTGGCGGACTTCGCGCAGGGGCTCGAACGGCTGGAATCGCGCAAGGTCTTCGGCAAGATCCTCGTGAGCTTCTGACGCCCTCCCCTGTCGCGATGAAATGATCTAAGCCCGCGGAGCTTCCCGCGCGGCGTCGCCCGCCGCGCCCGCGCCCCGCCTCGACGGGACGCCTCCCACCCGAGAGTGACCCGTTGCTGCGCCTCGCCCTGACCCTGAAGCGCAACCTGCCGCGGCTCGCCGGCTATGCGATGCTGCCGCTGATCCGCGCGGTGTTCTGGCTGTCGCGGGTCCTCGGCCCCGAGCGCGCGGGGGATGCCGGCGGCGCGCTGCTGCGCGCGCTCGGGCCCTGGCTGCCCTCGCACCGTACGGCGCTGGCGAATCTGCGCGCCGCCTTCCCCGACGCGTCCGAGGCCGAGATCCGAGGGATCGCGCGGTCCGCCTGGGACAATCTCGGCCGCACCGGCGCCGAGTACGCCCATCTCGACACGCTGTTCGACTTCGACCCCGCCGACCCCGCGACCCAGCGCATGCAGGTCGAGGGCCTGGAGCATTTCCTGGCGCTGCGCGACGACGGCCGCCCGGGCCTCGTGTTCTCGGCCCATCTCGCCAACTGGGAGCTGCCGGCGATCTGCGCGGCGAAGTTCGATCTCGAGACCACCGCGGTGTTCCGCGCGCCGAACAACCCGGCCGCGGCGCGCCTCGTGCAGGAGGTCCGGCGCAAGACCATGGGGGGGCTCGCCGCCTCCGGGCCGGGCGGCGCCTTCGCGATGCAGGGCGTGGTCGAGCGCGGCGGCCATCTCGGGCAGCTGATCGACCAGCACTTCACCCGCGGCGTCGTGGTGTCGTTCTTCGGGCGTCCGTGCCTGGCGAACCCGCTGCTCGCCAAGCTCGCCCGCCACTACGATTGCCCGGTGCACGGCGCGCGCGTGGTGCGCCTTCCGAACGGCCGGTTTCGGCTCGAGCTGACCCCGCCCCTCGACCTGCCGCGCGACGCGGACGGGCAGATCGCGGTGGCCGGCGCGATGCAGGCGATGACCGCGATCGTCGAGGGCTGGGTGCGCGAGAATCCCGGGCAGTGGTTGTGGATGCACCGGCGCTGGCGGCCGAACATGCTGCCGAAGGCGCGTGCGACCGAGGTCGCCGAGCCTCAAGCCAACGTGATTTCCCAGCCGGCGTCGCGTGCGCTCTCCTGAGGCGATGACGGCGACCCACGCTCGTTCCCACGCGTTCGTCCCGATCCGCGTCCTGCTCGCGGCGTTGGCCGCCGGCCTGCCGTGCGGTCCGGCTGCGGCCGAGCCGTTGCGCGCGGTGGTCGAGCTGTTCACCAGCCAGGGTTGCGCCGCCTGCCGCTCGGCCGATCCGGTGATCGGCGACCTCGCCCGCCAGCCCGGCATCCTCGCGCTGACGCTTCCCGTGACCTACTGGGACTATCTCGGCTGGAAGGACACCCTGGCCCAGCGCCCGTTCGGCGAGCGGCAGCATGCCTATTCCGGCGTGCACGGCGCGCGCCAGATGTTCACGCCCCAGGCCGTGATCAACGGCTCGGCCTCGACCGTCGCCTCGGACAGGGCCGCCCTGGAGAAGCTGCTGCGCGAGGCGAACGCCCGCGGCGGTCTCCCCGTGCCGGTCCGCGGCGAGGAGCGCGACGAGCGGATCCTGATCGAGATCGGGGCCGAGCCGGTACCGAAGGCGGATCTGAAGGGCGACGTCTGGCTGGTTCCGGTCCTGCGCAGCCGCCCGGTCGCGATCGGCGGCGGCGAGAACCGCGGCCGAACCGCCACCTACGTCAACGTCGTGCGCGGCCTGCAGCGCCTCGGGCCCTGGACCGGCCAGGCGGTGCGGTTCGAGGTGCCCCGAACGGCGGCCCGCGTCGCGGAGGCGGATGCCTGGGTCGTGGTGGTTCAGGGGACGGTCGGCGGTCGGCCGGCCAGGATATTCGGCGCCGCCAAAGGACCCGGTCTCTGAAGGGGCCCGGTCGCTGCGGCACGGAGCCTCGAACCGGAGCAAGCCCCGCCCGGGATCCTCACAATCGAGCCTCACCCGCAGCCGGGTCATGCCCCGTCGTCGTCGACGCCCGGCGTCGCGGCTCGGTCCTACGGGTCGAGCCCTTCGGCGATGCGGCGGCGGGCGCGCAGCGTCTCCATGCGCGACACCGAGAACACCGAGGCCTCGTAGAGCAGCAGCATCGGCAGCGCGAGGGAGAGCTGCGAGATCACGTCGGGCGGCGTCAGCACTGCGGCGGCGACGAAGACGAGGACGATCGCGTAGCGCCGCTTCTCGCGCAGGAACTTGGCGTCGATGATGCCGATCTGCCCGAGCAGCGTGAGGATCACCGGCAGCTGGAAGGCGATGCCGAAGGCGAAGATCAGCGTCATGATCAGGGAGAGGTACTCGTCGACCTTCGGCAGCAGCGCGATCGTCGGCTCGCCGGCGACGCCGACCTGCTGCAGCGACACCGAGAACTTGATGAGCAGCGGCATCGCCAGGAAGAACACGACCAGCGCGCCGAGCACGAAGAACACCGGCGTGGCGACGAGGTAGGGCATGAACGCCTTGCGCTCGTTGCGGTACAGGCCCGGGGCGACGAAGGCGTAGATCTGCGTCGCGATCACCGGGAAGGCGAGGAACGCCGCGCCGAAGACGCTGAGCTTGATGTTGGTGAAGACCTGCTCGAGGAAGTGCGTCGCGATCAGCTTGGCGTTCTCGACCCCGACGATCGAGACGTAGGGGTGGACGAGGATGTTGTAGATCTCGCGCGAGAAGAAGAAGCACCCGAAGAACATGATCACGAACGCGATCAGCGACTTGATCAGCCGTGCGCGCAATTCGATCAGGTGGTCGAGGAGCGGCGCCCGCGACGCCTCGATCTCGGCCTCGTCCGTCTGGTCGATCATCGCTTAATGGCCTGCGGCCGGTGCGGAGGGGGCCGGGCCGTGCGGCGCGGGCGTCGGGTCCGGGGCCGGCCCGTAGGGGTCGTCGACGGAGCCCGGGACGGGAAGCGGCTCGGGGGCGGCCTGCACTTCCGCGACGGGCTGGGCGACGGGCTGTTCCAGGGCCTTCGGCACGTCGTAGGCGCCGCCGGTCGTCGGGGCCGCGCTCTCGGCCGCCTTCAGCTGCGCGGTGGCATCGGCCAGCGTCGCCGAGCTCGGCTTCGGCGCGCGGGCCTCGACGGCGCCCTTGAGCTCGTCGCGGATGGTCTGGACCGGGTTGAAGCCGCCGCTCGCGCCCCGCACCGTGTCGCGGATGCCGTCGACCTCCTTGCGGACGTCGTCGAGCTCCGCCTCGCGGATCGCCTCGTTGAACTGCATCTGGAACTCGCCCGCCATGCGGCGGACCTTCCGCGTCACCTGCCCGACGGTGCGCAGCGCCTTCGGCAGGTCCTTCGGCCCGATGACGATGAGGGCGACGCCGCCGATCAGCATCACCTCCCCCCAGCTCATGTCCAGCATGTCGTCGACGGTCCTGCAGCCTCGGGCCCGTCGCCACGGCGCCGACGGGCCTCGGGAAATGAGCCGTGCCCCCACGCGGGGGCGCGGGCCCGGGCCTCCTCAGACGGGCTTGCGCTCGCCCTGCGGCAGGTGGCTCGCCGGGATCGCGGTGCCGGGGCTGGTCTCGCCCGCGTGCGGGATGGTGCGGACGGGCTCGGCCGGGGCGACGGGCGGGGTCGCGGCCTGCGTCGGCGCCTCGTCCTCGGCCATGCCCTTCTTGAACGCCTTGATGCCCTTGGCGACGTCGCCCATCAGGTCCGAGACCTTGCCGCGGCCGAACAGCAGCATCACGATGACGGCGACGACGACCCAGTGCCAGATACTCATGCTGCCCATGGCAACCTCCTGCGCCACGAGTCACGCATCGTGAGAGACGTGTCCGCGTCGGCACGTGTCCGCGGTTGAATTTCGGGCAGAACCTAGGGACCGCGCCGGGTTAACACAAGCGGTCAAACCCGGATCGCCCCGGCAATCCCATGCGGGGACCGCGCCCCGTCAGGCGGCCTGCGCTAGGGCCGCGGCGAATTGCGCACGGGCCAGCGGCAGGTCGAGGCCGTCGCGGGCGCCC